>DQHV01000121.1 GCA_003524335.1 Candidatus Aminicenantota bacterium
GGCAAGGGTTCCTATATCCTGGAGAGCACACGAGGCTGGAAGGCGGGAGTCCTGAACCTTCAGGGAAGGGTCTTCATGGAGCCGCTTGACTGCCCGTTCCGGGTGGCGGAGGGAGAGGTGGCCAAGCTCCGCGCCGTGACTCCCGTCATCGTCGTCGATTTCCACGCGGAAGCCACGTCGGAGAAGCAGGCTCTGGGCTGGTACCTTGACGGCAAGGNNACGCACACCCATGTCCCCACGGCCGACGAACGCATCCTGCCTCGCGGGACCGCCTACATAACGGACGTCGGCATGGTGGGAGGGTACCACTCCGTTATCGGCATCCGGCCGGAGCAGGCCGTGGCCCGCTTTCTCACGGCGCGGCCGCAGCGATTCGAGCCGGAGAAAGAGGGACTCGTCTTCTCCTCCGTCTATATCGAGGTGGACGCCGCGACCGGCCGGGCCCTCTCGGTCCGGCGGGAGACGATCGTCGAGGAGAGCGGTGATTAACGAGAGCCTGGTGAAGCCGGACCGAATCTACACGGTCTCGGAGATCACCAGGCTTGTCAAGCTAGAGGTCGAGAACGCCTTCCCCCTCCTCTGGGTTGAGGGGGAGATTTCCAATTTCCGGAGCTACCCCTCCGGGCACATCTATTTCACCCTAAAGGACGAACTGTGCCAGCTCCAAGCCGTGATGTGGCGGAGCCATGTCCGGATGTTGAAGTTCGACCTCAAGGACGGCTTAAAGGTGGTTTGCCGGGGCAAAGTCAGTGTTTATGAGGCCCGCGGGCAATACCAGCTCATGGTGGATCTCATAGAACCCAAGGGGAAGGGCGCACTCCAGTTGGCCTTCGAACAGCTCAAGGAGAAGCTCCGGGCCGAAGGCCTCTTCGATGCCAAGCACAAGAAGCCCCTGCCGCTCCTTCCCAAGAAGGTCGGGATCGTCACCTCGCCGCGCGGGGCGGCCATCATCGATATCCTGAGGACTCTGGAGAGACGGTTCGCCCGGCTCCACATCCTCATCTATCCGGCCAAGGTCCAGGGAGATGGCGCCGCCGACGAGATCGTCGAGGGCATCGATTACCTGGGCCGCCAGACGGACATCGATGTCCTTATCGTCGGCCGCGGCGGCGGGTCGATCGAGGACCTCTGGGCCTTTAACGAAGAGAAGGTGGCCAGGGCCATCTTCCGCTCCCCCATCCCGGTCATCTCCGCGGTCGGCCATGAAGTCGATTTTACGATCGCCGATTTTGTTGCCGACGTACGGGCTTCGACGCCGTCGGTGGCGGCCGAGATCGTGATCAAGGAGGAGCAGGCACTCGCCGACCGGATTGACGGCCTGCATAGACGGCTGGGCCAGAACGTGCTCTATTTCCTGCAGGGCCGGAAACAGCTCGTCTCGAACCTCAGCCAGCACCGGATCTTTCAGAATTTCCGGATCGCGCTTTACAGCCTGGAACAGAGGGTGGACGAGCTCGAGCAGAGGGCGAGAGATGTCTTCCGGCGAAAAAAGATGCAACTCGCCGAGAACCGGGCTTCGGTGACACTTATTGAAGAGAAGATGGCCTCGACCGTCCGGCGGCTCCTCCAGAGTCTGACGGCGCGCTGGGACAAGCTCTCCCTAGAGTTGCACAACCTCAGTCCGCTGAATGTACTGAAAAAAGGCTACACCCTCTGCTGGAAGGACGACCTCCGGCTTATCCGGAGGGTTGAAGACGTCGACCCGGACAAGGAGATTACCGTATCCTTCTACCAGGGCGCGTTCACCTGCCGGGTGAAAGAGATCGACCGGGAGACGCGGCTCGAGGAGCGCCTGATAAAGGAGAAAAAATGACCAGCCTGAGTTTCGAAAANNGAGTCGTTGGCTCTCTTCGAGAAGGGAGTCAAGTTGGCCAAGTTCCTCCGGGAAGAGTTGACGAAGGCCGAAAAAAAGGTTGAAATCCTCCTCAAGGACGACAAAGGAGAAGTCCGGAAAGAGCCCTTTGACCTCGACCGGGAAGTGGGCTTTTCCTCGAAGAAAGAAGTCGAGGAAGGAGATGATGAGGCAGAAGACGGGGATGATGAGGAGGACGAAGAGAAGGAGACTCCCTTCTGAGCCCATGCGAATCCAAGACAGCCTGGCGGCGAAAAAGCGCCTGATCGAGAGGGAGCTCGAGCGCCTCCTTTCGCGGGACGATTCCCGCCTCTTCCCGGTCATGCGGTACGCTGTCCTTCCGGGAGGCAAGCGGTTCCGGCCGCTTCTGCTGCTCTCCTCAGGGGCCTGTTTTAACGCCGCACCGCGCCTCCTCCTTCCCTTCGGCTGCGCCATCGAGCTCATCCATAACTATTCTCTCGTCCACGATGATCTGCCGTCTATGGACAACGATGACTTCCGGCGCTCTAAGCCGACCTGCCACCGGGCCTTCGGCGAGGACCTGGCCATCCTCGCGGGGGACGCACTGCTCACCCTGGCCTTCGAGGTGATGGCCGGTGCCGCCTTTCCTGCGGTCGCGCTGCGGAGGAAACAGGAGGCCATCCGGGTGATCAGCCGGAGCGCCGGGGTCGATGGACTGATCGGCGGTCAGGTGCTGGACATCACTTTGACGCCGGAGAAATTGACCAGGCCGAAAATCGATGAACTCATCCGCAAAAAGACGGGTGCGCTGATCGCCGCCGCGGTCGAGGTGGGGGCCATCCTCGGCCGGGCCCGACCCGCCGAGAGGCGCGACATCTTGGACTACGGAGTGAATATCGGGCAGGCCTTCCAGGTCCGGGACGATATCCTGGACTCAATCCGGAAAAAGAAAACCGGCATTCCGGACCGGCCCGATTACGTCTCTTTCGCGGGAGAAGAGAAGGCCCGAAAAAGGCTGGAGGGCCTGGTCCGCCGGGCCGTTAGTACCCTGGAGGGATTCTCGTCCCGGGCCGAGGAGCTCCGCTATCTCTCGGCGTCCCTTCTTGCGCCCGATCCGGAGACCGCCGATTCCTAAGCTCCTTGAAGGGATCCGCAGTCCCCAGGACTTGAAGAAGGTCCCGCCGGAAAACCTCCGCCAGGTCGCGGATGAAATACGGGCTTTGATCCTGGATGTCGTCTCCAAGAACGGCGGCCATCTGGCCTCCAACCTGGGGGCCGTGGAGCTGACGATCGCCCTCCACTATGTCTTCGATTCTCCCCGTGATACGATCATCTGGGACGTCGGCCACCAGTGTTACACTCACAAGATCCTGACCGGCCGCAGGGAGCGGTTCTGTACCCTGCGGCAGCACCAGGGGCTCCTGGGGTTTCCCGACCGGCAAGAGAGTGAGCACGATATCTACAATACGGGGCATGCTTCAACGGCCCTGTCGGCCGCCCTGGGCATCGCCGTGGCCAGGGACAAGCTCAAGGACGACCATAAGGTCATTGCCGTGGTCGGCGACGGCGGGCTGACCGGCGGCGTCGCCTGGGAGGCCCTCAACCAGATCGGCCACCTGCGGGAGCCGATCATCATCGTCCTCAATTTCAACGAGATGTCGATCTCGCCGAACGTGGGCGCCCTGTCCAAGTACCTCAGCTACCTCGTCTCCGGCCAGCACTATCTCAGGATCAAGGATCAGGCCAAGTCTATCCTCAAGTCCATTCCGGCCGTCGGCCAGCCGATGATCAAGGTCGGCCGGGCGATGGAGGACGCCGTCAAGAAGGTCTTTTTTCCCGGCCTGGTATTCGAGGAGCTGGGCATTCGGTATGTAGGGCCGGTCCAGGGCCACAGCCTCACCTCCCTGATCGAGGTCTTCGAAGACGCCAGGACCTATGAGGGTCCGGTTCTGATCCACTGCGTGACCCAGAAGGGACGCGGCTATGCCCCGGCCCGGAGCAACCCGGAGAGGTTTCACGGCGCGGCACCGTTCAACCGGGCGACGGGCGAGCCGCTCAGCAATGCGACTACGCCCTCATACTCGCAAGTGTTCGGCCAGGCCGTGCTCAAGCTGGCTCGCCGGGACGAGAGGATTATCGCCATCACGGCGGCGATGCCGGAAGGCACGGGTCTGAGCCGCTTCGCCAGGGAATTGCCCGGCCGTTTCTACGATGTCGGCATCGCCGAGCAGCACGCCGTGAATTTCGCGGCGGGCCTGGCCCTGCGAGGGCTCAAACCGGTGGTGGCCATCTATTCCACCTTCCTGCAACGGGCCTATGACCAGCTCTACCACGATGTCTCGCTCCAGGATCTGCCTGTCGTCTTCGCCCTGGACCGCGCCGGCATCGTCTCGGATGACGGGCCGACCCACCAAGGGGTCAACGACATCATCTACCTGCGCCACATGCCCCACATGATCGTCATGGCACCCAAGGATGAGAACGAGCTGCAGCGGATGCTGAAATCAGCACTCAGCTACGGCCATCCGACGGCCATCCGTTTCCCCAAAGACAAAGGGCGCGGGGTGCCGCTCGAGGACGAGCCCCAGGAGATCGCGCCGGGACGGAGCGAGCTGCTCAAGGAGGGGAAGAGCCTGCTGCTGGCCTATGGCAGTATGGTCTACCCGGCCCTCGAGGCCGCTTCCGAGCTCGAGAAAGAGGGTCTTTCCCTGGCCGTCATCAACGCCCGGTTCGTCAAGCCCCTGGATGAGGAGGCCATCCTTCCCTACGCACAGAAGGGGAACGTGGTCATCACCATCGAGGAAGGTGTCGTCAGCGGGGGGTTCGGGAGCGCGGTCCGGGAGTTCCTCGACCGGGAGAAGCGCTTCGACGTCCGCTTTCTCGCGATCGGGCTGCCGCCGGAGGTTTACCCGCTTGGGAAGGCCGAGCAGATCCGGAAGATCTACGGGCTGGACGCGGCCGGCCTGGCCGGCCGGATCCGGCGGTTTTTCGCTGAATAATCTCTACTGCTTCCATAATAATAGTATGATTAAAAGAGAGAGGGCCGACAAGCTCGTCCTTAACCAGGGCCTGGCCCAGAGCCGCGAGAAGGCCCAGGCGCTCATCATGGCCGGACTCGTCACCGCCGGCGGCCGGAAGGTGGAGAAACCGGGTGAGCTCCTCGACACCGAGGTTTCACTCGCCGTGCGCGATGGCATCCCCTATGTGAGCCGGGGCGGGCTGAAGCTCGCTGAGGCGCTGGAGGCGTTCGCCGTGCGGGTCGCCGGGAAGGTTGCCGCCGACCTGGGAGCTTCAACCGGCGGGTTCACGGATTGTCTCCTTCAGAGAGGGGCGAGGGTGGTCTATGCCGTCGACGTCTCGACGAGCCAGCTTGACTGGCGGCTGAGGCGCGACCCGCGGGTGGTTCCTCTTGAGAAGAACGCCCGTTATCTCAGCGCGGAGGACTTCCCGGAGCGGCCGGGCATCGTGACCGTGGACCTTTCTTTCATCTCCGTGCTCAAAGTGCTTCCGGCAGTCCGAAATTTCCTGGCCGGCGGAGATGTGCTCTGCCTGCTCAAGCCCCAGTTCGAGGTAGGAAGAGGGCAGGTGGGAAAAAGGGGGGTCGTCCGGAATCCCCTGCAGCATGAGGGAGTTTTGAACCAGCTGCTTCAGGGCGCACGCGAACTGGGTTTCGGCGTCCGCGGTCTTCACGGATGCAAGGTCCGCGGACAGAGGGGGAACAGAGAGTTCTTTGTCTACTGGATGTTGACGGGACCGTCCTTATCTCCGGACAAAGCCCGAGAACTGGTCAGGGAGGTGGTCTATGGGTAAAAAGATCGAAACGGCGGGCGTTGTCATCAAGCCACATGCGCCCAATATTGAAAAGATCTTGCGGGACCTGATGGAGGGCCTGGAGGAGAGAAAGATCGCCTGCCTTCTCGAAGACGTGGCCGCGCGCAAGCTGCTCCTGAAGGAAGGGCTGCCGCGCGAGGAGCTTCCGGGCCGGGTTGACCTGATGATCGTCCTCGGGGGAGACGGCACCCTTCTCAGCATCGCCCACCTGGCCGCCCAGAGGAATGTCCCGGTGCTGGGTGTCAACCTGGGGCGCCTCGGTTTCCTGACCGAAGTGCCGACCGACGAGATCTATATCACGCTGGATTCCTTTCTCGCCGGCCAGGAAGGGATCATAAGTCCCCGCCTGCTCCTCGAAGCCGGCTGCCGCGGCAAGAGCTACTACTGCCTGAATGATGTCGTCATCAACAAGGGGGCCGTCGCCCGGATGATCCAGATCGGGATCTGGATCGACGACAGGGAGATAGCCGCCCTGAAGGCCGATGGCCTGATCGTCTCGACCCCGACCGGATCGACCGCCTATTCTCTATCCGCGGGAGGGCCCATCGTCCAGCCCTATGTCCCCGCTCTCGTGCTGTCGCCCATCTGTCCTCACACCCTATCCTTCCGGCCCATGGTCGTCGCCTCCGGCTCCAGGATCAGACTCCAGCTCCTGACGGCCGGCGAAGAGGTCTACCTCACGCTGGACGGGCAGAGGGGCATCACCTTGGGGAAGAACGACATCATCGAGATCAAAAGGGCCGAATTTGCGCTCAACCTCCTCTCCTCGCCGAAGAGAAACTATTTTGACCTGCTCAAGGAGAAGCTGGCCTGGGCCACCTTTCCCTAAAAGGCTCGGATTCAGGCTCGTCAGCCCGCTTCGCTGCGGAGAGCTTTCGTTAGGGACTCCCCCTCGCTCTATTAATAGGCGAAAAAGAGGAATCCGCATGTTTGACAATTGACCGCCCCGCCATTAAGATGATTTCCTCCGATGAGAAACGAACTTCGAGTTGCCCTGGTCACTCCGGAAGCCGCTCCCCTTGCCAAGTCGGGTGAGCTGGCGGAATTCTGCTCGGCGCTTCCCCGGTATCTGACCTCCCTCGGCCTGAAAGTTTCGCTGATCATTCCCAGGTACAGCACCCCTCAGATCGCTTCGCTGGATGCGGCCGTCGTTTTTCCCGAAATCTCAATCCCGCTAAACGGGGAGCGGGCCAAGGCGTCCGTCTTCCGGGCGGAACAGAGGGGCTATGACATCTATCTCATTGACAGCCCCAAGTACTTCTTGCGCGAGAACATCTACGGTCCACCCACCGGGAACTACCTGGACAACGACGAGCGCTTCGTCTTCTTCAGCCGGGCCGCGCTGGAGTTCCTGCGGCAGGCCGGCCTGTCTGTCGATGTTATCCACTGCCATAATTGGCCGACCGCCCTTATCCCCGTTTTTCTGCAATCCCATTACCGGGAGGATTCCGCCCTCAATTCCGTGGCCAGCCTCCTGACGCTTCATAACACCGCTTATCAGGGCGAGTTCCCTGCCGAGTGCCTGGCCCTGACAGATTTGAACTGGGATTTTTTCAGCCCGCGGCATCTTTCCCTGAACGGCAAATTCAATTTCCTCCAGGCAGGCGCCGAGTATGCCGACCTGGTCAACACGGTGAGTTCGACCTACGAGAAGGAGCTTCTGTCCAGGAAATCCGGGTCCGGGCTGAGCCGTGTCCTGAGGAAACGAAGGAAGAACTTTACCAGCGTTGGCAACGGCATTGACCGGGATACCTGGGACCCGGGAATGGACCCCTACATCGCCGCCAACTTCGGCCCTGGCCGGCTCGAGGGGAGGACGAAATGCAGGCAGGACCTTATGGCCGTGATGGGGCTCGCCCCGTCTGCGGAGATCCCCCTCCTCGCTTTTGTCTCCCATCTGTCCCGCCATAAAGGTGCCGATATCCTGGCCCAGTCCCTGGAGGCGATCGTCAATCTCGGGGCCGGGGTTGTGATCTGCGGCGAGGGAGAGGAGCGGTATCAGAAGGAGTTCCAAGCTGCCGCCCGCCGATTCCCCGGCCGGGTCGTCTTCCGCCTCGAGTCGAACCCGGTGCTAACTCACAAGGTCATGGCCGGCGCCGACATCCTGCTCATTCCCTCGCTCACCGAGCCCAGCGGGCTCAACCTGTTTGCCGCTTTCCGGTACGGGGCGGTCCCTGTCGTCCGGGCCACCGGCGGTTTGAAGGAGGCGGTTCGCGCCCACAACTCCAGGACGGGATCCGGCAACGGCTTTGTCTTCCGCGATTATTCGGCCGAGGCCTTGCTCCGTGCCGTCAGGCAGGCCGCCGACTGCTACACCGGGAATCCGGTCCAATGGCGGAAACTCATGGAGGAGGGGATGCGCCAGGAATTCTCCTGGGAAGACACGGCCCGCGGTTATGCAGGGCTCTATCAAAGGGCCCTTGAATTCAAGAGAGGAGGCTGAATTGTCCACGGATATTCACAGCGTTACTGACGCCGATTTCGAAGAGGAAGTGCTGAAGTCTCCGCTTCCTGTTCTGATCGATTTCTGGGCGGCCTGGTGCGTTCCCTGCCGGATGATTACACCCACTGTCGAGCAAATCGCCGAGAGCCATAATGAGAAGCTCAAGGTTGCCAAGATGAACGTCGATGAGAACATGAAAACACCCGGCAAGTACGGCATCCGCGGTATCCCGACGCTCCTCCTCTTCAAGGGGGGCGAGCTCAAAGAGACGATGGTGGGCGTGCAGTCGAAAGACAAGATCATCGAGATCATTTCCAAGCATCTATGAGCGCCGGGGCCGCTTATGATGTCGTGATCATCGGGGCCGGGCCGGCCGGCCTCGCCGCTGCCGTTTACACCGGCCGGGGACGCCTCCAGACCGTCGTTTTAGAGAAGGCAATCCCGGGCGGACAGATCCTGCTCACCGACTGGGTGGAGAACTACCCCGGCTTCCCGGAAGGCATCGCGCCCTTCGAGTTGACGGACAATTTCCGGAAACAGGCCGAGAAGTTCGGGGCGGTGATCGAGACTGACGAGGCCAAACGCATCCGGCGCGAAGAGAATGACTGGATGGTCCATGGCCAGAGTAAAGAATACAGGGCGAGGGCGGTGATCATCGCCAGCGGCGCCGCTTACAGGAAACTGGGAATACCCAACGAGACGCGGCTGACCGGGAAAGGGATCTCCTACTGCGCCACCTGCGACGGCCCTTTCTTTCGGGACGCCGTGGTGGCGGTCGTGGGCGGCGGTGACAACGCCCTGACCGAGGCTGTTTTGCTGACGAAGTTCTGCCGGAAGCTGTACATCCTCCACCGGCGCGACCAGTTCCGGGCTATCAAAATCCTGCAGGAGCGGGTGTTCGCCAACCCCAAGATCGAGGTCCTCTGGAATTGCGTCGTCGACGCGGCCGAGGGCGAGCACCATCTCGAGCGGATCATCGTCCGGAGTAGCAAGGAAGACAGAGTCTTTCCGCTGCCACTCGACGGGCTTTTCGTCTCCATCGGCATGGACCCGCACACCGAGTTCGCCAGAGGAGTTGTGGAGCTCAACGAATGGGGCGAGGTTAAGGTGGATTCCCGGATGGCCACATCGCAGCCCGGAATCTACGCCGCGGGGGATGTGGCCGACGCCTGCCCCAAGCAGGTGGCCACGGCGGTGGGCGCCGGAGTCCACGCCGCGCTTTCAGTTAACGAATACTTGGAATCCTTGGAATAGGCTCGGGAGAATCCCTCCGAAAGGCGCAAATTTTTCCCAGCGAGAAAAATTCGCTCCCTGTCCTCGCTCTGCTCTCCTCTCGGCAAGCCGAGAGGAACCGTGCCCGCGCCGCTGCGGAGGGCTTTCGGAGGGACTCTCCCTCGCCTTGGGAAATAAAGCGCGTCGACTTCAGCCTACAGCTTAAATCCAGTAAATCTCAGCTTTGGGCTTTATTTTTTGTGAGCAATTTTTTCTAATTCCTCGACTCGGGCTTTGAGCTTTTTCATGTCCTTGACCAAGTTGTAGAGCTGCGGCAGCAGGACCGAGGCCTTCCTCCAATCGCGGACATCCAGTTGAGGAGTCCCGGCAACGACGGCGCCGGCCGGGACGTCCTGGGCGATCCCTGTCTGGGCGATGGCGATGACGTTATCACCGACGCTGAGGTGGTCGGCCACTCCGACCTGGCCGGCTAAGACAACATTCTTCCCGATCCTGGAGCTTCCGGCGATTCCCACCTGGCCCGCCAGGATGGCGTTTTCTCCGATCTCGACATTGTGGGCGATCTGAACGAGGTTGTCGATCTTCGTCCCGCGGCGGACGAGCGTTTCGCCGAGGGCCGCCCGGTCGATGGCGCTGTTGGCGCCGATCTCCACGTCGTCCTCGATGACGACCGTTCCTCTCTGGGGGATTTTCTTATGAGTTCCGTCCTCAAGTTTGAGATAGCCGAAACCATCCGAACCGATGACCGCGCCGCTGTGGAGGATGACTCGGCTCCCGATCCGGACGTCTTCGCGGACAGAGACATGGGAATGGAGGACGCATTCCTCTCCGATTTTCACCCGCGGGTAGATCGAGACCAGCGGAAAGATGACCGTTCCGTCCCCGATCTCGGCCCTGTCCCCGATGATGGTCAGTGCGCCCACGGCGACGCGCTGCCCGATCCTGGCGGAGGAAGAGACCACCGCCGTTGGATGTATCCCCGGCTCCAGACGGTAGGGCTGGAAAAAAAACTCGACCGCTAGGATAAACGTCAGATGAGGGGTTTCTGAAAGAATGACCGGAATCCCACGGAAAGGCTCCCCCGGCGGGACGATGGCGGCCGCTGCCGGCGACCCTTCCAGGAGTTTCCGGAACTTGGGGGCAGCCAGGAAGACGAGGTCTCCCCTGCGCGCGTTCTCCAGGCCGGCGACACCCGAGATCAGCGTCTTTCCGTCTCCTTCGAAACGGCAGGCGAGGAGCCGGGCCAGCTCCTCGACGGTCAGACTCGCGGGGCCGGCCGCACCGGACTCAGGCGTTTTTGGCATGTCGTCTCTCGTTCAGTACGGCCGCCAGCTCGGCTCCCCAGAGCAGGATGACCAGTGAGAAAGAGATCCAGAGCAAGAAGAAGATGATCGAGGTCAGCGTTCCCTGGACGAGCTTGGAGAGGACGATGCCGATGGCCGAGAAGTTCGCCACATAGAAGGCGAATATCCGTTTAAAAACCTCCCACAGGACGGCGCTGACGACGGCCGCCACAGCCGCGCTTCGGGTGAAGACCTTGACTTCCGGGATGAACTTGTAAAGGGTGAAAAAGGCGAGAAAAGTCAGGGCCAGGGGGGCGAGATACTGGATGAGGAAGTTATCGACCAGCCCGACGGCGCGGGGGTTGAGGTGGGTGGCGACGAAATCGCTCGCCTGGAGGGCCCTGTGCAGGGCCGTCCAGAAGGCGGTGATGGCCAGCGAAATGAGCATGATGATGCCCATGGCGAACATGATGCTGTACTCGATCAGCCGGTTGTAGACGAAGGACCGCTCGTACTTGGCCCGGAAGATCATGTTGATAGCGAAGATGAGGTTGGAGAACAGGAAGCTGGCGGAGACGAACGACCCGATCAAGCCGAACCACCCCAGGTTGCTGATATTCTGGGAGACATCCTGGAGCCTCGCGAAGAAGCTGGGGTCGAGCTTGGCGAAGAATTCGTCTGAGAAAAGGTTCAGGCTGCGCAGGGCGAATTCAGAGCTGCCGATGATCTTGGTGGTGACGTAAATGAACAGGGAAACGACCGGAACAGAGCAGAGGAAGGCGAAGTAGGAGATAATAATGGCGGAATTCCAGCACTTGTCGTCGTTGAACCTCTTGAAGGTGTCCCGGAGGATCGTAAAAACGGTCAGGCTCATCCGCCCGTCCTACGGAGTCACATCCTTCCTCAGGTGTAATTTCCCCATTGGATCATCAGGATGACGATGGCGATGAGGAGAGCATAGATGACCAGCGTCTCGATCAGGACCAGCCCGAAGACCATGATGAAGCGGATGGTCGGGGCGGAGCCCGGGTTGCGGGAGATACCCTCGCAGGCGCTGGAGATGGCCTTGGCCTGGCAGAACGCCCCGGCCGCCGCGGCCAAGGTGATGACCGCTCCGCCGACGATGATGGAGAGCTTGTAGAGGGGGGCTCTGTCTGCCGCCGCGCCCGCTTCCTGGGCGAGGAGGGGGGATCCGGCCAGGAGGACGAAAAACAGCAGAAGGGCGAGGGCTCGCAGTTTCTTCATGGTCTTATCTCCTTTCCGTATTTAATGGTCTTCCTCTTGGACCACCGCGCCGGCGATGTAGATGCAGGCGAGGAGCACGAAGACGAACGACTGGATGACGGCCGTGAAAATCGCCACGGCCATGAAGGGGAGAGGAAGAACGAAGGGGACGATGGAGGCGATGATGACGATGAGCAGCTCCTCGGCGAAGATATTGCCGAAAAGCCGCAGCGACAGCGACACCGGCCGGGAGAAATGGCTGATGACCTCGATCGGCAGGAGGAGAGGGGCCAGCGCCGGGATGGGGCCGGTGAAATGCTTGAGGTACCTCAGGGGGCCCTGCGCCTTCATCCCCTGCCAATGGTAATAGACAAAGACCGCCAGGGCACAGCCGGCGGTGACATTCAGCTTGCTGGTCGGAGACATGAACCCGGGGACCAGGCCGATCATGTTGGAGCAGAAGATGAAGAGCCCGATCGTGCCGATCATGGGCAGGTATTTCCTCCCGCTTTCGCCGATGATGTCCGTGAGGATGCCCTCGAAAGCCTGGAGGATCGTCTCGAGAAGGCTCTGCCGGCTGGACGGGATGAGGGAGAGTTTCCGGGACGCCAGGCCGAGCAGGACGATGAGGAGGAAGGCGACGATTATGACCATGACGATGTAATCGGGGACCGGGCTGAGGGGGTTCTTGGGTTCTATGCCCAGGAGGCCGAGCAGGGCCAGGATGGGCTTGCCGAAGAGCTTGTTGAAGAGGTCGGCGACGTAAACGCTGTGCTCTAGCCCTTCCATTGTTTCATCTGCGAGACGGCCACCGCGGCCTCAGCTAAAATGGCCAGGATGAGGCTCGAAAACCCGGCCACGAAAGCCAGGATCATCCTCGGAAATAGAAAGATTATAAAGGAAAAAACAGCCAATAGCAAGAGAAGCCGGAGGAGGTAAAAGGCCAGGCCGGAACGGACGGCCCTTCGCCTGTCCGGCCCGAGGAAGCGGAGGAGCGCTTTCTTCAGCCAGACGAAGCTCAGGGCAGAAAAAACGCCTCCGGCCAGGATAAAAACGGCCGTCAAGGGAGTGAAGAAAAGGAGGGCGATGATAGCCAGGACGAGAGCGATGATGGAAACCTCCAGGGGAATCCGGCCGAGGACCCGCTCTTCATAGTTCATCGTCTTTCTCCAGGCCGAGCCTCTTGAGGCCCCGGAAGAGGCTGAGGAAACCAGAGGCGACACCGAAGAGCGTAAACACGATCAGGAGCCAGGGGTCTGTGCCCAGGAGCCTGTCCAGGAAATACCCCATGAACAGCCCGACGGCGATGGAGGAGGGCAGCATCAGGGCGAGCGAGCTCAGCGCGGCGACCTTGCGGTAGTTCGAGCGGCGGGGCGGTCGGTCGGGCATAAGGAAACCTGGCTACGTGTTCATTTTCATCGGGCCAGAGGGAATTGTCAAGGCGACAGCGAGTTCACTGGAGTCTTGCTCCGGCCAGAGCAATGGCTAAGCGCCGCGAGTCCGGAGTGATCCCGGCCGATCAGATCCGAAACTGGCCGGTGTCGATCCATTCCTTTTTCAGGACTGACCAGAAATCTTCGGCCAACCCCTTGCTTAGGTAATCATACGGGAGCCAGCCGTACCCCGCTTCTCCCCAATCCTGGCCCCAGGAATTCCGGATGAGAAGGGCCCCCTCAACCTCCTCTCCTCCGTATCTGTTCTTGATCTTCATCTTGTCGTCATAGCCCACGGCAACCACGGCATGACCGCCCTCGATCTTGTCGAGCGGCGAAGGGAAGGGGATCCGGCCCGAGTCCGAGGCCTGTTCGACGGAGCTGTAAACCGTGAACCCGAACATGGCCGGGTGCCCGGCCGCGAGATACGTCTTCACCCTGTTCAGGATATCCTCGGGCGAGGCGGACGGTGGGTCATGGCGGTAGTACTTGATGGTTTTATAATTCTGGGCGAACGAATAGCAGAAAGCCGGCGGCTCTTTATCGAAGTCGTCCGGGCCGTCGGTGTAGGGCCAGTATTCCTCCGGCGGCACGCCGAAGAGCACCATCGCGCCGATCGTGCTCCGGAGGTAGGCCCCGGTATCCCCCTTCATCTTCATCAGGTTGCGGGTGACCTTGTAGAGAAAGAGCCGGGAAGCGTCGATGTGCCGGCGGAACGATTTTCGCTCGTAATATTCGATGATTCCCGCTCCGGCTTGGGCGGTGCAGGAGCCGAGCTGCCCCTGGTCCTCGACCGGCGAGCACCACTCCCGCAGGTCGGCCGAGACGGGCGGCGTCTTGGCCTGACGCAATTTCTTTGCGGCGCTCCGCAAAGCAAGGCCCGTTGTCCTCAAGATTTCCCGGACTTCTTCCGTCTCCTCGGTATAGTCCCTGAAATCCGGGTAGTCTGGAATCCAGCCCAGGGCGTATTTTCCGGTCATGTGTATCTCCGATTGACTCGCATTCTATTCTCCCCCAGAAAACGTGTCAAGAAACGCGGGGATCATTGATTCCTCCCTGGGGATGTGCTACATTTCGGCCATAATGAGAACGGACCGGCTCCCAGGTCGGGTCCCTCGGACGTCCGCCCCGTTTGCCCTTTGCTTCGCCGTCCTGCTGTTTTTCCCCGGACAATCCCTGTTTCCGGCCGAACGAGGCGATCCCGGTCCAACCTCCTGCCCGGAGAGACCCCTGGCTGAAGGGCAGACTCCGCAGAAGAAACCCGCTAAGCGTCAGTCCCGGCCCGCCCAGACGAGGACCCAAGACACCGATTCGCCGATCACCGTGCTCGCCAGGAACTGGGACAAGACCAAGGACCGGATCTTCGCCCAGGGCGACGTCGAGCTCCACTACAAGGATCTCAAGCTGTTCGCCGACGAGGTCGAAGTCAACACTGAGACCAAGGATGTGCGCGCCGTCGGCAACGTCGTCATCCAATCGCCCGATCAAGTCATCAGCTCCGAAAAGGTTTTCTACAACCTGGACAGCCGCGAACACAAACTGGAGCGGGCCTACGGGATGATCCAGCCCGACATCTTCTATCAGGCGGAGACGATCGAAGGGAAGGGGAGGGACAATTTCAGCCTGACCAAAGCGCGCCTGACCGCCTGCACCCAGCCCACTCCCCGCTGGAACTTTTCCTGTTCCCGAGCCAACCTAAAGAGGAATGAATATGTCGAGATGTGGAACGCGGTCTTCCGGATCAAGAAGGTTCCGATTCTCTACCTGCCCTATTTCCGCTATCCCCTGGACAGGGAGCGTTCGACCGGTTTCCTGACGCCGCAGATCGGTTATACCGGGGTTAAGGGCTTCTTCCTCAGCGAGAGCTTCTACTGGGCTATCAGCCGGAACATGGACGCCACCTTCGTCGCCGATTACTACTCCAACAAGGGGTTCGGCGGAGGGCTGGAATATCGCTACCTGTTTAGCGGCGGGACGGGCGGCGAGGCCAGGCTCTATTATTTCTTTTTCAAGCGGGAGGCCGACGGGACGAAAGCCCCGAACGCTTACGCCCTGCGGCTCAAGCACAACCAGCCTCTGCCCGGGGGGTTCCGGCTGGTTGCCAACATCGACTACCAGACTTCCTTTGACTTTCTCCGGGAATTCGACAATAACTTCAAGCGGGCTTCTGTCTCCAACTACCGTTCGGAGGCCTTCATCTCCAGGGCTTGGTCCTACTACAATTTCAGCCTGAGGGCCTCGCGCTTTGAGACTTATTACCGGAATATCAATAACTCCATCACCACCTTCTATCTGCCCCAGGCCACGCTGAATTCCTTCAAGATCAAGCTCTTCTCGCCCCTCTACTTTTCTTTCGCCTCGTCCTTCACGAGCTGGAAGTACGGCTGGCGGACGGAGTACGAAAGCGGCAAGGAAAAGCACTATGACAGCCTCAACTTCAGCCCGCAGCTCAGTCTGCCGTTCTCCAAAATCCCCTGGCTGACTGTCAATTCCTCGTTGACCTCGAACCTCGTCTATTATGCCCAGTCCTACGCCCCGAGCACCAAAACAATCATCAATGAGCCGATCTTCCGCGGCAACTATGTCCTCGGCACCGAGTGGACGGGGCCTGTCTTTTACCGGATCTTCCAGAGCGCCGGCGGGGAGACCAAAGTCAAGCACCTCATCGAGCCATTTGTTAACTACCGCTACGACAGCCCGGTCAGCGAACCCGACCGGATCATCACGGCCCACGGCTTTTTCCGTTATCACCAGCTGACCTACGGCCTGACCAACCGCATCCTGGTGAAAAAGGACATGCCGCGTGAAGTCTTTACCTGGGGCGTCAGCCAGACCTATTATCTCTCTCCCGAGGACAGCCCCCTGAGCATCTACACCTGGGAGGGCGGGGTTCCCAGTCGTTCCGATATATCAAGCTATATGCGGTTCTATCCCGTCCGTAAGTACAGCCTCGACGCCTCGACCGGATACAACACCTATTTTCGGACCTTTTCTTTCGTCCGGCTCGGGGCCAGCATCAATTCCTTCAGCGATCCCTTCTTCCTTTCGGTGAGTTGGTTCCGGAGCATGAATCCCTGGCGTCAGAGCGTCTTCGGCGACCGGCAGCAGATCGGCGTCGTCAGCCGGGTGGAAATCCCGCGGCTCAACCTCGAGGCCCAGGGCGAGTTCGACTTCAACATCCTGGAACGGAAAATGCTTTACTCCGGGATTTCCCTGGTCTATCATTACCAATGCCTTGATTTCAAGGCGGACGTGCGGATCTTCTATTATCGCGAGACACCCGAGGTCCAGTACCGAGTGTCGATCGGGCTGGGCAACATCGGCAAGACGACCGACTTCATGGGAGGGCTCGGTTTTTAGCATGAAAGGCTTGATCCTCAGCGGCGGCAAGGGAACACGGCTCCGACCCCTGACCTTCACCCAGGCCAAGCAGTTGGTCCCGGTGGCCAACAAACCCGTGCTTTTCTACGGGATCGAGGCCCTCGTAGGCGCAGGCATTCGGGACATCGGCATCATCGTCGGCGATACCAAGGCCGAGATCCGGGAAGCAGTGGGAGACGGGAGGCGTTGGGGGGACGATGTCCGGGTTTCCTATATCGACCAGCCCGAGCCTCTCGGATTGGCCCACGCCGTCCTGATCGCCGAGGAATTCCTGGCCGGAGAGCCGTTCGTCATGTACCTCGGCGACAACATCCTGAAGAGCGGGATCGTTTCCTTGGTCGACAGTTTCAGAAAGAGGAAGCCCAACGCCCTGATCCTCCTGACTCCCGTTCCCAATCCCCGGATGTTCGGGGTGGCCGAGCTCGAGAACGGGAAGGTCGTGCGGCTGGTGGAGAAGCCCCAGGAGCCGAAGAGCAACCTGGCCCTGGTCGGCGTCTACATGTTCGATTCCCACATTTTCGAGGCGGCCAAGGCGATCAAGCCCTCCCGGCGGAACGAGCTCGAGATCACCGACGCCATCCAGTTTCTCGTCGACAGCGGCTATGAGGTCCAGCCCCACCTCGTCTCGGGGTGGTGGAAAGACACCGGGAAGATCGAGGACATTCTCGAGGCCAACCGGCTCATCCTCGAGACCATCAGCGGGGCGGTTTTGGGAGCGGTCGACGACGCCTCGCGGATCAGCGGCGAGGTGATTATCGAGAAGGGCGTCTCGGTGCGGTCGAGCACCATCCGCGGCCCGGCCATCATCGGCGCCGGGACCGAGATCGCCGATTCCTACATCGGCCCGTTCACCTCCATCCAGAAGAACTGCCGGATCATCCAAACCGAGATCGAGCACAGCATTGTCCTCGAGGGCAGCGAGATCGTTGATGTCGGGAGCCGGATCGACGAAAGCTTGATCGGCCGCGAAGTGCGCATCTACAAATGCCCGCCCAAACCCCTGGCCTACCGGTTCATGGTCGGGGACAAGAGCGAGATCGGGTTGAAATAAGGAGACCGGCATGATCGACGGCCTGAAGATAATAAAACTGCGTGTCATCCCCGACGACCGCGGACGGCTCATGGAGATCCTCCGCCGGGACGACGGGCTCTTCCAGAAGTTCGGCCAGGTGTACATGACGACCACCTATCCCGGTGTCGTGAAAGCCTGGCACAAGCACGAAAAGCAAACCGATAACATCGCCTGTGTCGCCGGGATGATCAAGATGGCCCTCTATGACGGCCGTCCCGGCTCGCCGACGCAAAAGGAGGTCAACGAGTTCCATCTCGGCGTCCATAACCCGGTGCTCGTCCAAGTGCCGGCGGGAATCTACCACGGCTGGATGGGGATGAGCCTGGAGGAAGCGATCATTATCAATATCCCGACGGAGCCCTATAACCGGGAACAGCCCGACGAACAGCGCCTCGACCCCCATAACAACGACATCCCTTATGTCTGGAAGAGAAAAGACGGGTAGGTCAGTCCGGCAGACTGTCATTGCCAACCAAGCGAAAAAATCCCATGGGAAAAACCGGGTCTGACGAAAGACGGATCGACGGCAAGGCGCTTCTCATCACCGGGGGGGCCGGGTTCATCGGCAGCAACTTCATCCATTACCTTCTCCGGAAATATCCGGGAGTCCGCCTCATCAACCTGGATCAGCTGACTTATGCGGGGAACCTCGACAACCTCAAGGACGTGGAGGACGACGCACGCTACGAGTTCGTCCGCGGCGACATCCGGGACCGTGATGTCGTCCGAGAAATTCTGGCGCGGGTACAGGGCGTCGTCCATTTCGCCGCCGAGACACACGTCGACCGCTCCATCTTGGATGCCGGCGAGTTCGTCCTGACCGATGTGTACGGGACCTTCGTCCTCCTCGATTCTTTGAAGGCTGCGCCCCAGGTCGAGTTCTTCCTCCACGTCTCCACGGATGAGGTCTACGGCAGCCGCGAGGAGGGATTTTTCAAAGAAGACGATTCGTTCTATCCGTCATCGCCCTACTCCGCCAGCAAGGCGGGGGCGGATCGTCTCGCCTATGCCTACCACGTCACCTACGGCCTTCCGGTCATCATCCTCCGGCCGAGCAACAACTTCGGGCCTTATCAGTACCCCGAGAAGTTCATCCCGCTGTTTGCCACGCATGCTATCGAAGGCCAGCCCCTTCCCCTTTACGGCAAAGGGACCAACGTTCGCGACTGGCTCCATGTCGAGGACTGCTGCCGGGCGGTGGAAATCCTGATGGGCCGGGGCAAAATCGGAGAGGCCTACAATATCGGCGCCGGAAACGAGGTCCGCAACATCGACGTGGCGGAGAAAATCTGCGACCTGCTGGACAAACCCCGCAGCCTGATCAGGTTTGTGCCCGACCGCCTCGGCCACGACCGCCGCTATGCCCTCGATTGCACCAAGGTCCATGCCCTCGGCTGGAAGCCCGAGGCAAAGTTCGATCAGGCGCTTACTTCCACCGTCCGCTGGTATCGTGATCACGAGGCCTGGTGGCGCAAAATCAAAGACCGCAGCCGCGACTTCCAGTCCTTTTACGACGCCAACTACGGCCAAAAAAAATAATATCGCTGGAGGACGAATGAGAGTTTTGATCACCGGAATCACCGGCTTTGCCGGGAGCCACTTGGCCGAATACATCCTCGCCCGGCACCCCGATGTCGAGGTCTTTGGGATCGTCCGCTGGCGGAGCCGGATGGAGAACATTCTGTCCATCCAGGATAAGATCGAGCTCTGCGAGGCGGACCTCAAGGACATGGTCTCGCTCCAGGGCTGCCTGGCCCATGTCAAGCCGGACCGTATTTTCCATCTGGCCGCTCAGAGTTTTGTCCCGACCTCCTGGAAATGTCCGGCCGAGACCTTCGCCATCAACGCCACCGGAGAGATCAACCTGTTCGAGGCCCTCCTCAGCCTCAAGCAGTCTCCCCTCATCCAGGTGGCCGGCTCGAGCGAGGAGTACGGCCGGGTCTTTCCCGATGAGATCCCGATGAAAGAGACCAACCCGCTCCGCCCCCTGAGCCCGTACGCGGTGAGCAAGGTGGCCCAGGACCTCCTGGGCTATCAGTACTTCCAGAGCTACGGTCTTCCCGTCATCCGGACCAGGGGATTCAACCACACCGGACCGAGGCGGGGAGAAGTCTTTGTTACCTCCTCCTTTGCCAAGCAGATCGTGGAGATCGAGAAGGGCAAGAAAGAGCCGGTCATCCATGTCGGCAACCTCGACGCCCAGCGAGATTTCAACGACGTCCGCGACATCGTCGAGGCCTACTGGCTAAGCCTGGAGAAAGGGGAACGCGGCGAGGTTTATAACATCGGCTCGGGCGTCGCCCGCCCCATCCGTGAGGTCCTGGATATCCTCCTCTCGTTAAGCCAAGCCAAAGTGCGGGTGGAGGTTGATCCGAAAAGGCTCCGGCCCTCGGATGTCCCCATCCTCCTCGCCGACTCCTCCAAGTTCATCGGCCGAACCGGTTGGGAGCCGCGCATTCCGTTCCGGCAAACGCTTCGTGACCTGCTTGACTATTGGCGCGATCGAATTTGAAACGATGATCAAGAGGCGGGTTTTCATCACCGGCGCCAGCGGATTCGCCGGGCGGCACCTGATGGCCTCACTCCCCTCCTTAGAGAACATCATCTATGGCACTGCCTATCCTCAACCTCCCCATCCGGAGGAGAAGAACATCCTCCACCTCGACCTGCGCTCCGAACGGGACGTCTTCGAGGCCGTCAAACAGGCCCAGCCGCAGTGGGTCTTTCATCTGGCGGCCGTCTCCAACGTCCGGACCTCCTGGGCGAGGAAAAGGGAAACGCTGGAAACGAACGTAATGGGGACTTTCCATCTCTTCGAAGCCCTCAAGAAGTTTGCGCCGGGGGCCCGGGTTCTCTTTGTCAGTTCGTCCGACATCTACGGTTTCTTTCCCGGGAGCAAGGGGACTGCGACAAAGGTCTTCGCCGAGGCCGACCCTTTCCACTTGGCCAGCCCTTATGCCCTGAGCAAGTTTCAGGGCGAGCTCATGGCCGGGTTTTACAGCCGCTGGGAAAGCCTGGACATCGTCATCGTCCGGCCTTTCCCCCACACCGGCCCGGGACAGAGCAACGATTTCGTCTGCTCGGACTGGGCGCGGCAGGTCATCCAGATCGAGCGCGGCAGCCAGGAACCGGTTATCCGGGTGGGCAACCTAGAAGCCCAGAGGGACTACACGGATGTCCGGGACACCGTCCGCGCCTACATCCTGCTTGCGCAGAAAGGGAGGAGGGGGGAGGTCTATAACGTCTGCAGCGGCCGTGGGGTCGCCCTGCGCGAGATCTTGGAGACCCTCCTTTTGACAGCCGCTAAGAACGTGCGAGTCGAGCAGGATCCGGAAAAACTGAGGAAGGTGGACATCCCCTGTCTTGTCGGCGACAACCGCAAGATCATAGCGGAGACGGGCTGGGGGCCGCAGGTACCGCTCCAGACGACGNNTCCATCTGCCCGTCCTGGGCGCTGCGTCTTTCCTCCTCGATCTCCTTGAGGATCTCCGGGGTGACATCGCCCGTCGGATAGATGCCGTCGAAGCAGGCCGCACAAAAATGGGTGAGCTTGGGATTTCCAGTACGGACGGCCGCCTTCAGGTTTTTCAGGGTTTGGTAAATGACCTTGTCGGCCCCTATCTTTTTGGCCACCTGGTCGGCGTCGGCGCTGCGGGCGACAAACTCCGNNGGCATGATGAAGGTGCGGCCGATGTAGCGGTTCTTGACCAGCGCTTCCCGGTACTTAAGGTTAAGGCCGCGGGCGATCTCGATGGCGGCGTCGCGGGCCGAATCCGGCACCGGGACGACGACATCGATCTTGAGGTCCTGTTTACGAACCTCCTCTGCCAGGAGTCGGCCGAGTTCGACCCGGCAGAGATAGACGTTGACGTTGTCGATGAAGGAATCCGGCCGGGCGAAATAAACCCATTCGAAGAGACAGGGCGAGTGGGGGCATTTGGCGATCCGGTGGCGGTGGAGCGTCCGGCCCTGGTCGAGGAAGACCGCCTCGCCCGCCTCGACGTTCCGGATCTCCGTGAAGCCCATGATGTTTAAGGCGACACTCTCGGAGGCAAAGGCATAGGAGGGGACCAGGCCGTCGCGGCGGATCCCGTAGACCAGGGGTTTGATCCCGTAGGGATCGCGGAAGGCGACCATCCCCTGCCCGGCGACATAGGCGATGACCGAGTAGCTGCCTTTGACTTTCTTGTAGACGCCCTCGACCGCTTTGTAGACGTTCTGGGGCGAAAGCCGCTTGGTCCGCTGGCTGGCCAGCTCCTCGGCAAAGACATTGAGGACGGCCTCGACATCATTGTCGGAGTTAAGCAGGCGGTGGTATTTTTCGAAGAGGCTCTTCTTGAGCTCCCGGTAGTTGATGACGTTGCCGTTGTGAACCATCACGATGCCGAAAGGCGAGTTCACCAGAAAGGGCTGGGCATCGTCACCCCGGCCGCCGCCGATGGTCGGATAGCGGGTATGGCCGATCCCGATCGGCCCCCTCAAGCGCTCGATGTTCTCCGGGGTAAAGATGTCCTGGACGAGGCCGTTCCCCTTTTTCGTGTGGAAGCGGCCGCTGTAGGTAACGATGCCGGCCGAGTCCTGGCCCCTGTGCTGGACGGATAGAAGGCCTTGGTAGAGATCGCGAAAGATATCCGCGTTACCGAACAGGCCGATGACGCCGCACATCTCTTTTTATTATAGTGCTTGGGGCGGCAGTTCTCAAGAGCGGCCCGGTCAACCCCCCCCTCAAACCCCCGCCAATGCGGTCTTGAGTTCTTCTGGCGATACGGTGGCGGTTCCGATCTTCCCCACGACGATCCCAGCTGCGGCGTTGGCGATCTGGGCGGCCTCCCCGATCGTGGCGCCGGCGAGGAGGGCCAGGGCGGCGGCGGCGATGACGGTGTCGCCGGCCCCGGTGACATCAAAAACCTCCCGGGCCACCGTCGGGATGTGGAGGGGCCGCTTTCCCTGTTCGAAGACGGCCATGCCCTGTTCTCCGCGCTTGATAATCAGATAGCGGCTCGAGATCAGGGAAAGAATCTCTGCCCCCGCCCTCTCGACCTCGGCATCGGTATTGCATCTGTGGCCGACGATCTTCTCCGCCTCGAAATGATTGGGAGTGATCAGGGTGATGGGGGAGTAGAGGAGGAAATGGGGGACCTTGGGATCGACAAAGACCGGGATTCGTCTCTCCTTGGCCAGGGGAAGCGCCTTGGCCAGAAGGGAGGGGTTGACGATGCCCTTGTTGTAGTCGGAGACGAGAAGGCCGTCGTATTTTTCGCTCTGGATGAAGCCCAAGATCTTCTCCTCGAGCTCGGCCGACAAGGTGCCCTTCCGTTCGAGGTCCACCCGGACGACCTGCTGATGATGGGCGATGATCCTGGTCTTGACCGTCGTCGGCCACGACTTGTCGACGAAGACGCCCCGGCTCTCGGCAGCGTTATCCCGAACCCAGCGTCCCTCCGGATCGTCGCCGACGACACCCATGAGAAAAGGCTTGGCACCCAGGCTGCTTAGGTTTTGGGCGACGTTGCCCGCCCCGCCGAGGCAGCGGGAATCTTTCTTCACTTCCACCACGGGGACCGGAGCCTCCGGGGATATCCGCGAAACGTCGCCCCAGATGTAACGGTCGAGCATCAGGTCCCCCAGGACAAGAACCCTCTTGGCCCTGAACTTGCGGATCAGGCGGGCGATCTTTTCGGGATCAAAAGTCGGAGTTTTCACAGCCCATCCTCTCTTATAAAAATTGGATTGGAGATGATCCAGGGAAAATCCCGGGCAAGAGGGGATCCTCCCCGGAGACAGATCTCCACCCGGTACACGCCGGGCCTCCCGGAAGAGAAGGAGATGTCCGGTCCTTCCGAGCGCAGCACGACCTCTCCGTCCCGGAGCAGGCAAGTTTGAACCGCGAAGGGGAAGGCCGCCTCGGCCCGAAATTGCATTCGGGATGATGGAGCGAGGGGAACGGTGCTCCCCATGGGGAAATGGCTCCTTTGGCGCTCCGCCCAAAAGATGAATCCTCCGGCCGGCCGGGCGGAATCGACAGCGCAATAGAAAGCCCCGCGGCGGAGCGAGTTGAAGACCTGCGCTCTGGCCCGTTCGAACTCCGCTGCCAAAGGTTCTCCAAGGAGCACATGGAGTCTGAAACAGGAGAAGAGAGTTTCGTAGGCGAGATGGGCATCGGCACTGAAGTAGCCGTAAACGGCCTGTTTCGCGGCCATCTCGTCCCACTTTCTAAGGGTTTGCGAAGGCCGCTCAAGCGTTTTGAGCAGGAAAATCCGTGGGCTGAGAAGAAGAGCGGGGAGATAGGGGATCGCTCGCCAGAAGTTTTGCTTGATCATGGAATCGGAATCGGCGATCTCGAGCCCGGCGTATCCGGTGAACCCTCCCCAGGACCACCTGGTCTTGGAGAAAGGATGGGCGATGACCGTAAACCCGCCCTCAGCGGCGACCTCCTGGACCGCCTCCTCGGCGTTTTGGGCGAATGTTCCGTCCGGCGGCCGGAAATCCAGAGCGACCAGGTGTCCCCGGCTCACTGAGAGTTCGCTCCCGGCGAGGACGAGGACGTTCTCTTTCCACCCCTGTCCGGCCAGAGATGCCCGGTTGGGGTTGCCGTGGTCGGTCAGGATGATGAAATCCAGATGCTGCCTGGAGGCCGCGGCCACGACCTTCTCCGGCGGCTGACGGCCGTCGGAAAAGGTGGTGTGAATGTGATAGACCCCTTGAACCTCGTGGGTAGAAGGCCTTTTTGCGGCCGGTATCTCCCTGCGGGCCCGCTGCCTGAGCAGAATCGTGCCGAGCCAGAGGACATACAGACCCAGGAGAAAAATAAAGCAGGCGAAAAGGCGCTTTTTCCAGGACCCGGTCTTCATGGCTCTGCCTTCTTCGGAAAGGCGAAGGGCATGGTGATGAGATAGAGGAAGAGGACGGCGACCTCCGAATCGGCGAAGTTATACTCGAAGAGGCCGGCCGTGACCAGGGCCAGCAGCGCGGCGGCGGCCGCGGCCGCATAGGGGAAAACAGGAGAACCTTTATTTCTTAGGCGTTTGAGAAGGGAGTAGAACGCCCAGACGATGAAGGAAACCCAGGCCAAGAGGGTGGGGACTCCCCGTTCGGCGGCGATCTGGATGAGGTTGTTGTGAAGGTGGACGTTCTGGCGGCTGACCTCGGAGAGGCCGTACTTTGGGTTCTGGAAGACCATGTCCACCGTGTCCGGGCCGGTGCCGTGAAGCGGAAACTCCCGGATGATCTTCCAGCCTGCCTTGAGGTATTCGATCCTTTGCTTGTTGGCGTAGTTGTGGAGGCTGAAGATGCTCAGGGCGCGGCGTTTCATCGGCTGGGGACTGGCGAGCAAGAAAAGGGCGATGACGACCGGGACCAGAATAAGAGCCTTGGGCCTGTAGAGCAGGATGATGAAGGCGCCGGCGATTACCAGGCCGACCCAGGCGCTCCGCGTGAGAGTCAGGGCCAGGGAGGCGGCGGCCAGGACAAAGGCGATCCCCCAAAGCCATCTCGTCCTATCTCTGAGAAAGAGAAGGAAGCTCAGGGCCGCGCAGATGAAGAGAAGGAGGAGACCCGCCTGGGTCATGTAATGCCCCATAAAACCCTGGATGCGCTCGCCGGGCTGGGATTTGAAGATGAAAAAGCCGAGGGAATAGAGGGAGCTAACCAAGCCCGATGTCAGGAGGGAAGCCGTCATCCAGGAGCGGCCGCGCGGATACGCCGCCGCGCTCATGGTGATGGGGACAACGAAATAGAGGAGGAGCTCACGGGCGTCCTTGAAGCTCACTGCCGGGTTGACCGAGAAGAAGCAGACGACGATCGACAGCGCCGCGTAGATAAGAAGTGGCCAGAAGAAACTGGGGAGCCTAAGCTCGGTCTCGCGCCTGAACAGGACGATGAGCCAGAAGAGAAGGGCCAGCGCCAGGAAGCTCTCCATCAGCGTGATGGAGATGAGGGAAAAGAGAAGGCAGCCGGCGAGGGAGAGGGGCAGGAGTGTCGCCCAAAGGCTCTTTTCTCTTTGATTATTAACGAGTTCCATGTCAGTCCAGAAGACTAGCTTAGCCTAATGCGATTTAGGATTCAAGGCGATCTCCTCTGGAGTGACCTCTCATATGCGATGATCTAGGAATGGGTCCTGTCACGGCGCATCCCCATCCGTCCTCGCCTAAGACCCGCCCACCCGCCACAATTGGCTGCGGGCGGGTGGGGACTAGCGCCGTGCCACCCATTTTCAATCGATGCATATCTATCCTAAAACGGAGACGCTTTTCTTCTTATTGAGTCACAGAGAGGAGTCCGGCGAAGCAACTATTTCCAGATAGGGAAGGCAAGCCTTGAGAACCTCGTCGACTGTGATACTCTGCAAGCAGCGGAAGTCCTCGGTCACGCAACGCCTCTGCTTACAGGGGCGGCACTCGAGCGGCTTTTGGATCAGGGTCGCCCGGGCCTGCCAGGGTGAAAAGTTGGCCGGAAGGGTGGGGCCGAAGAGGGCGACGATCGGCGTCGAGGTTGTGGCCGCGATATGCATCGGACCGCTGTCCGGGCCGACGAATAGAGCCGCCCGGCCGATAACGTCACGGAGTTCGATCAGGTTAAGTTCTCCGGAGAGGGAGAGTAGCGATTCCGGGCGATGCCTGCGGATTTCCTCGGCTCTAAGCGCATCCTGTCCGGAGCCGACGAGGACAACCCGAACTCCCGGCCTATCGGCCAGGCACGCGGCCAGTTCACCGAGGTTTTGGGCGCCCCAGTCACGAAACTCGTTCCCTGCACCGATGTGGAGGACGACGACTCTTGCGCCTAAGAGTCCGCGGTCCGCCCAGAGCTTATCGATCCTTGCTGATTCCTCTTTCCTGGCTGCCGGTAGGGTCAGCCGCGGCCAAGGCTCATGGACTTCGATGCCCGCAGCCCGTATTAAGTTGATGTGGTTCTCGACGCTATGGATCGGAGCGCCTTCCTGGTGGCGCGGCACACGGATGTCGTAGAAGAGGCCTTTGCCCTTCAGCTCGTAGCCGGCCTTGAGCCCGGCGCGGGAGAGCCACGTGATCCGGGACGCCCTCGGGCCGCCGTGAAAATCGATGACGACATCGAACTTCTCGCGCCGGACCCTTCGGATGAGGCCCAGGAAGGAAAGGACTCCTTGATGGGGCGGGATCAGGAGGATCTTGTCGATGTCCGGGCTCCCCTCGATCAGACGGCTGTAGGGTTCTTCGACGATATAGGTGAGGGAGGCATGGGGAAGGGCCCGCTTCAGCACTGCGACGGCCGGAGTCGTCATGATGATATCCCCGATTCGGCGGAGACGGATGAGAAGGACCTTCCGGGGAGAGCCGGGGCTAATCTTTGGTGGGTCTTTCCGGTTCAATAGAGGCCTCGTCGATCAGCATGACCGGAATGTCGTCCTCGATGCGGTAGACACGGTGGCAGCGGAGGCACTTCAGGCCTTTCCCGTCCGCGGTCAGTCTCACCTCGGTCTTGCAGAGAGGGCAGGCGAGAATTTTGAGGAGCTCGGGATCAAGNNTTGAAAAAAAAGCCCCAGTGGTTTATTTTGCTGGGGGAGAAAGATGGACGTTATTTTCTTTGGCGGGTATGATCCCGAGTATCCCCGCAATGCGGTGTTGCGTCGAGGCCTGGAGCTCAACGGCGTCCGGGTCTCGGAGTGCCGGGTCCTTCCGGGCCGCCGGTTCTGGCTCCGCCATCCCGCACTCTTGCGCCGCTGGCTCAGACGCCCGAAAGCGCAATCCTCGTCGCCCGCTATTCTTTTCGTCCCCGAGTTCGCCCAGAAAGACGTTCCCTTGGCCCGCCTGCTCGCCCGGCTGACATCGCGTCGCGTCGTCTTCGATCCGCTGGCGTCCCGCTACGAGACCAAAATCCTGGACTGGCAGAGGAAGCCTGAGGGGTCTCCCTCAGCCTGGTGGAACAGGGTTATCGATCGCCGGGCCTTTCGGTCTTCCGACTTGCTCATCGCCGACACCCAAGCCCATAAGGAGTATTACTGCCGAGAGTTCGGGTTGGACCCGTCGAAGATTGCCGTCCTCCCGGTCGGTTTCGACGACCGGGTCTTCTCAAAGTCATTGGGAAAAGACCTGCTCGCCGGTCAGGCCGCAGGGGCCCCGTTCCTGGTCCTTTTTTTCGGATCCTTTCTCCCCCTTCATGGTGTCGCCGACATCATCGAGGCGGCCCGCCTGGTCTCTGAAGCTGACCGGTCTGTAGGTTTTCGTTTCATCGGTTCCGGCCAGACCCTGGACTGCGTCAAGGCCAGGGCCGCAGAACTCGGGCTGGCCAATGCCGATTTCGAAGGCTGGCTGTGCCAGAGTGACCTGGCGGAGAAGGTCGCCCGGACGGCGGACGTCTGCCTCGGGATCTTCGGCCGGACCGAGAAGGCGGAGCGCGTCGTCCCTCACAAGGTCTTCCAGGCGATGGCCTTGGGTAAACCCGTGATCACGGCCCGCACGCCGGCCATCGAGGAGTTTTTCACTGACCGGGAGAACATCCTTCTCTGCCGTAAAAAAGACCCCCGCAGCCTGGCTGAAGCCATCCTCGAGCTGAAGAGCGATCCGGCGCTGCGCGAAAGGATCGCTCACAAAGGCTATGAAATGGTCTGGCAGAAGTATCATCCGGCTGCCCTCGGCGCCGTCCTGAGGGACATCCTGGAGAAAACGGCGAATAGTGATTCTGGGGCATGATGTCGAGCGAAGATGTGAAGAAAGAGACCCGCCGCCTTGACCTCGGACCCTACCGGGGCGAGGTCGGTGCGCAGTATGATGACCCGCTTTTCGTCGCTGCCATCGCCCATCCGGAGGAAATCTGGGCCCGCCCGGACGCCGAGCTTCTTCTCGACAAAAGGAACCGCGTCGGGACGGTCCGGGTCCTCCTGTCCTCAGGGTTGAGCCGGGGCATCGTGGTCAAGGAGTTTTCCTCGCGCGGCATCATCCGTCTCAAGTCGCTCGTCCAGCCCTCCAAAGCGGCCAGGGCCTGGCAGGGCGCCCTGGCCTTGAATGAGAGGGGCCTGGGGACGGCTTCACCCGGGGCCTATCTGGAGAAGAGGAGTCGCGGCCTGGTTGAGCTCAGTTTCTTCTTTGCCGCCAGGATCGAAAACGCAGATGAGATCCGCGGCCTTTTCCGGAGCCTTCCGGCGGCCGACCTCGAACCGCTCCTTTCGGCGCTGGCTGCATTCTTGTCTCAATGCCATGACCGCGGCATCCTCCACCGGGATCTCTCGGACGGCAACATTCTGGTCAGGAAGGATGATTCCGGCCGGGCCGTTTTTTATCTTCTCGATACGAACCGGGTTCGTGTCCGTAAGAAGCTCGGAGGATTCCGCCGTTCGAAGAACCTCATCCGTCTCGGGGTCCCCCCGGCCTTCCAAAGAGATTTCCTGAGAAGCTATTTCGGGCCGAAGCCGCTCCGGAAAGCGCACTGGTTTTGGTACCGGATGAACAAAGTCGTTTTTACGGGCTATGTAGGCCTGAAGAAAAAATTGCGCCTGCGGCAAATCGCCCGTTTCCTGAGGATCCAGTAGGATGACCTTCCCTTTCGCCTGGAACGACTTCGCCGACCAGCCGCACAACGTCGCTCCGCGCCGGGAGCGCCTCCGCCACCATTTTAAACATGCAGGGAGCTACTTTGGGCTGGCGGCCGCCAACTCCGCTCTCGCCATCCCGGTCTTCCTCCACTACCGGAGGTACATGAAGATGATGCACCGGCGGCCGGTCGAAATCGGGACTCCGTTTGCCGTTTCCTGTTCGCCGGCCGGAGCGCGAAACGAGGAGGTCGTGGAGTCCCTAAAGGCCGCCGGGGTCCGGCAGACCCTGGTTAGGATTCCCTCTTGGGAGAGGGGTGGACTTTCGCGCTACCAAGCCTTTATCC
Organism: Candidatus Aminicenantota bacterium; assembly: GCA_003524335.1. Taxonomy (GTDB): domain Bacteria; phylum Acidobacteriota; class Aminicenantia; order Aminicenantales; family UBA8522; genus UBA8522. Next base: position 29,561 of record DQHV01000121.1, read on the forward strand.
GGCTGCTCCGCCGTGAGGGGCTCGATGTCGTCGCGGCTTTGCTCCAGCGTAGAGACGACGTCCTCGAGCCGGCCTCCTGGACAGGCTTCCTGGCCGATGTCTTTTCGGGATTCTCCACCCTTTGCTCTCATTTCGAGGTCGGACACGCCTGGAACAGGACCAAATGGGGCGTCTGGGACCACCGTGAGTACATCGCTCTGGCCAAAGCGGCCGTCCCCCTGGCCGAGAAGCATGGCATCCGGCTCATCGGGCCTGCCGTAATCGATTTTGAATTCCATCTCTACCCACCGGTGCTCCGGGCGGTCGCCTTCGACAAGGTGAGCTCTCTGCTCTATGTTGACCGCACCGGCGCGCCGGAGAGCGCCCAGTTCGGCTGGACCACGGCCAAGAAGGTGGCCCTCTGGAAGGCGATCGTCGATACTTCGTATCGCGAGCCCAAGAGCTGCTGGATCACCGAGATGAACTGGCCGCTCGCAGGCGCCGGGGAATATTCCCCGGCGCCCGGCAAGCCCTGCGTCAGCGAGGAAGAACAGGCGAACTATCTGGTCCGCTATTTCGTCATCTGCCTGGCCAGCGGCTTCGTCGAGCGGATCTACTGGTGGCAGCTGGCGGCGCCCGGCTACGGCCTCATCGACAGCCACGGCCCCGGGTGGAGGAAGCGGCCCGGCTATTTCGCCCTCCGGCAGATGGCCCGGCTCCTCGAGGGAAGTCGCTTCGAGGGGAAGGCAGATGATGCCGGAGCGGAGATTTATTGGTTCCATAAAGAGGACCGGGAGTTTGCGGTCTGCTGGACGAGGCAGGGGGCTGTCGATCATGAATTCATCCCGGCCCCCCGTCAGATCGTCGGCCGGGACGGAGAGGAGCGGCCGGCCGGCTCGGCCAGAGTCCGGATCGAGGAGAGACCCCAATATGTTTTTACGAGCTAAGGTCCCTTTCCAGGATCATGAGGTCGCCGATTACGAGCGCCGGCGGTACCGGGGTTTTGACCAGAGGATCGTCCATCGCCGGGAAGTCCGGATCCTGAAGAAGGCGTTCCGGCTCTTGGGGGCTGAACCGCCGGCCGGGCTCCGGGCGCTCGCCTTGGATGCCCCCTGCGGCTACGGCCGTTTTTCCTGGCTCCTGCTCGAGGCCGGATATCGCCCGGTGAGCTGTGACCTGTCGCTGGCCATGGTCAGACGGGCACGGGTCAAGGATCCGGTTTCCCCTAACCCGATGGGAGTAGTCGCTAATGTCACCCAGGGCCTGCCTGTCCGCGACGGCGCCTTCCCGCTCGTCTTCTCCCTGCGCTTCTTCCATCATCTGCACCGCCCGGAAGAGAGACAGGCCGCTCTCGCTGAATTCGCCCGCGCCGGTTCCGGGTGGCTCATCCTATCATTCTATCGAGCCAACGTCCTGCATCGGGCCCAACGGGCTCTCCGCCGCCGGGTCAAACGGAGCAAGACGCGTATCAAGATGATCACGGGCCGGGAGTTTGGTCAGGAGACGACGGGGGCTGGATTCCGAGTGGTCCGCGTCTTCCCCCTGTTCCGGGGGCTCCATGCCCATCACATCGCCCTGCTCAAAAAGGCCTAGAAGCGGACCTTGAGCCCCACCCTCAGGCTGTAGCCGGAGAGGTCGAGCTCGGCCTTCCGGACATCAACGACTCCTGCTTCTGCCGGCTCCCTGTCCCGGATGAAGACCAGGGGAAAGATTTCCGGTCCGCCCGCAGTGGCCCGGATGCGGTAGAGCATTCCCTGCTCGCGCGATTGGTAGTTGGTCGATTCCTGGTAGAAGTCCTCACCTTCGAGGCCGTCCAGCCGGCCGTGCCTATAGGCCGCCTCGGCGATCACGGAGATACGCGAACCGAGTGGCCAATCCAGACCAAGTCCGAGCTGGTACCCGAACCCCGAGGAGCTGGCTTCGCCCGTCCATTCTTGCCAGAACTCGGTCTGCTCATACGGGTCGGGGTAGCTGAAGCGGTAGAAATAGGCGCAGCGGGCAAAGGTATAGTCGAGGCCGGCCTTCACGTAGAGAAAACGCAGCGGATAATAGAGAAGAGCAAGGCTGATGGGGGCGGCCCGGAGCCGCGGCTTAGTGGAGTATAAAGCTCCCGAGGAACCCTCTTTGTACGCCACCGAGCTCGTGGCCTCTCCGGAGGAATATTCGGCTCCGAGGGAGAGATAGAAACCGGAGGCCAAGGGGATCCGGACTTCGGCGCCGAGAAGATAGCCGAAGTGGAGGGCCTCGACCTCACCATCGCCGGCGGCGGCGAGCCGGGATTCGTAGTAGCGGGCCAACCCCTCCGCTCCATCGTTCAGGTCGCCGACCGCGGCGTGACGGCCGCCGAGCCAGAAGGCCACGCTCATCCGTTCCCCTTTCTCTATCTCGGCATCAGCCGGAGGAGTCTGACGAGGGGGCCTGCGCGGCTTGTCCCTTTTTTCCTCGACGGGCCTGACGACAACGGGCTCTTGCTCCTCGACCCGCTGTTTCTGTGGCGATGGCTCCGGCGGCGCGGCCTCTATGACCATGACCAGGCTTTCGTGAACATAGCCCAGGATAAAACCGCCGGCTTCCTTTTCCACGAGGACCGCGTACCACTCGCCCTCTTTGCTTTCCGCTTCGAGCGTCGCCCCTTCCGGAAGCTGTTGGAGGATAGCGCTCATGATGTCGGGCTTTTCGCGGATATTCGCCTGTTCGGCTGTCACCCGGAGCTTGATCCCGCCGCCCCAGACCGCCGCCGCCCCGACTAAAATCATGATGATGATAATAAAGCTGGTTTCAATGAAGAAGAGGGCCCGTCTTCTTTGGGTCATCCGTACTGCTTTCCCTTGCATCTTTAAGATTATATATCCTTTGGTCTCGCCTATCAACGAAGCCGCGAGCCTGAGGGTGCACCCACTTAGAATTACGTCTAGTTATGGCGGAAGGTTGCACTTTTTAAACGGACGGCGCTTTCCTTTTGGGGGCATGGAATGCTTGCTAAAAATGGAGAAAAGGTGTACATTTTTTTGAAAGCGAGGAGGAGCTATGAAAAGGCATCAGATGGACAAGCGAGCGCTCGCCGCCGTGGTCCTCGTGGGCGCTCTGCTGGTTGTGAATACGGCCCTGGCGGCCGGCCAGCCGAAAATCAAGTTCAAGGAGACCTCCTGGAACTTCGGCAAAGTCAAACAGGGCGCGGTCCTGTCCCATGAGTTTGTCTTTGCCAACGAGGGGGACGCGACCCTGATCATCCAGAAAGTCTCCACCTCCTGCGGGTGCACGGCCGCCCTCGTCTCAGCCGACAAGATTCAGCCGGGAAAAGAGGGCCGGGTCGAGATCAAGTTCGACACCCGGGGCTATGGCGGCCCGGTCAGCAAGCTGATCTATGTGGACTCCAACGATCCGGAGGAGACGCACAGGCAGCTCGAGGTGGCAGCAGACATCGAGATCCCGCCCTCTCCCAAGATCGACCTTGATCCCTACAACTATGACGCCGGCCTGGCGGTGGAGGGCGAAGAAATCAAGGCCAACCTCCGGGTTATAAACAAAGGCGAGCTCGAATTGAAGGTCGAGTTCAACCACCGGAGCGCGACGTTTTTGAGCGGCGGCAAGCCGGTTTCGGTCCCCCTGAAGATCGCGGCCGGGAAGGAGGTCACGGTCGAGGTCCGAATCCCCACCCAAAACAAGACCGGGGTCGTCCGTGAATATATCCTGATCAAGTCCAACGACTCTATGCGGACAACCCTCTCCATGTATCTGAGCGGGTACATCATCTCCCGCGACAAGCTCAAGGAGCTTTTCGATCGCTATAAGGACAGCCTGCGCTGAGACGGTAAAGTGATCCTCCTGGGCAACACCCTGGCGGCTCTAGCCAGAATCCTCCACATCGTCCTGACGATCTATCTCTGGATCATCATCCTCCGGGCGGTTTTTTCCTGGGTCTATGTTCCCTCCTTGTATCAGGCCGGGAGAGTGCTCTACCGGCTGACCGAGCCCGTGCTCCGGCCCGTCCGCCGGCTGCTCCCTCCGGCCAAGCTGGGCGGACTGGACATCAGTTCGATCATCGTCGCTCTGTTGATCGTTTTCCTCGACAGCCTCCTTGTCAACTCCTTGGCACTCTACGCCCATCGGCTGCTCCGGGGCGTGGAGGTCAGTTTCTAAAGAGACAGGCGCGGTGTCCCATGAAGGGTGAAGGCGAAGCCCGGAAAAAACTCCTGACTGTACGGGTCCATCCCGGCTCCCGAAAAGCCAAGGTCGAGAAGCTTGGCGAGGGGGAATATAGGGTGCATGTGCTGGCTCCCCCGGAAAAGGGAGAAGCCAACAGGGAGGTCGTGGCAGCCCTGGCCGACCATTTTGACCTGCCCCCCTCCCGCCTCCGTATCGTCCGGGGAGAAAGGTCCCGGATCAAGCTTGTTGCCCTGGAGCCGAGGGGATGAATCTGGCCAGCCGAGGGGGCGGATCATGACTAGCTATAACTTCGTCAGTTTCTTCGGGATCTTCCTCATCGCCGGGTTCGCTTGGCTTCTTTCCGCCAACCGGAAGGTGGTGAACTGGCGGGTCGTTGGCTGGGGGATCGGACTGCAGTTTCTGTTCGCCTTCTTTGTTTTCGTCGTCCCGGCGGGCACGAAATTCTTTCTCTTCGTGAACAGGGTCGTGGTCACGCTCCTCGGCAGCGCCACGGCCGGGACGCGCTTCGTCTTCGGCCGGCTGGCCCTTCCACCGGGGATAACAAATGAAGCCGGAGAAACATCTTTGGGTTCGATGCTGGCCTTCCAGGGACTCTCGACGATCATCTTTTTTGCCGCCCTGATCGGCGCCCTCTATTATCTGGGAGTCATGCCCTTTTTCATCCGGCTTTTCGCCCGGGTGTTCAGCAAGCTGATGAGGGTCAGCGGCGCGGAGTCGCTCTGTGTTTCGAGCGAGATTTTCGTCGGGGTCGAATCATCGCTCGTCGTCCGGCCGCACCTCGCCGGGATGACCCGCTCGGAGCTGACCACCATCCTCACCGCCGGCATGTCCACGATCGCCTCCACCGTCCTGGCCGTCTATGTCTTTCTTCTGCAGAAGGAGATCCCGGCCATCGCCGGCCACCTGGTTTCTGCATCGCTCCTCGCCGCGCCCGCTACCCTGGTTATCTCCAAGCTCCTGATGCCCGAGACGGAAACTCCCGAAACTCTGGGCCTCGATATCAAGCCCCATTACGAGAAAGAGGAGAACCTCATCCTGGCCATCATAAGCGGCGCCAAGAACGGGCTGCAACTCTTGGGCGGGATCATCACCCTTCTCCTGGCCTTCCTCGGCCTCCTGGCCCTGCTCGACCTCATCCTCGGCTGGGGCGGAGGATATCTCAACGGCTGGTTCGGCTGGAACCTGGACTGGTCCTTCCGGACGTTCTTGGGCTATTTGTTCTACCCCTTCACCCTGGTCCTCGGCGTTCCTCCGGCCGATGCACTTTCGATCGCCAAGGTGATCGGCGAGCGGACGGTGGCCACCGAAGTGGCCTCNNTTTGCCCACGTGGCCTCGCTGGCCATTTTCATCGGAGGGATCGGCGCGCTCGCCCCGAGCCGCTACAAAGACCTGTCCCGTCTCGGGTTCAGGGCCCTGCTCGCGGCGACACTGGTCGGCCTGATGACGGCCGCGGTGGCCGGCACCTTCTTCACCGGGAGCTCCATCCTGCTGGGAAAGTAGTCCAGCCGGAGCCGTGTTTTTTCCTTAAGAAGTTGCCTAAATCGAGACCGGCCTTTATAATCATTGAAACGAGCATCGCTCCCGGCGTTGCGAGCGGAGGCCGTTGAAAGGAGAGGATGATCATGAAAAGGACGGTTTTACGGGTTCTTCTGGTCCCTGTTCTCGCCTCTTTTATCGGGTTCGCCTCCGGCCAGGATGCCGACCTCAGCGGCACCTGGGACGGCCATGCCGTCACTTCCGATGGGACCGAGGTTCCGTTGATTTTAACCCTCAAAAAAGCAGAAGCCGGCTATGGGGGCACGGTTAACGCCATGGGACAGGATCTTTCTCTGGAGAATGCCAAGTTCGAAAACGGAACGATGACCTTTGAGTTCCTGTTCTCCCCGG
>DQHV01000267.1 GCA_003524335.1 Candidatus Aminicenantota bacterium
GCCCTGGCTGCATAGACGTAAGCCTTTTTGAGCTGGTTGACCTCTTTCTCGCTGTAAGAGGCGGAGACCTTATCGAGGATGTCGTCAAAGCGGATCATGGGCTTGCCGTCGCTCCCTGTCCAGGACCCAGTCGGCGGCCTGGAGGATAGTCTCGGCTATATAGGCCGGCTTGAGCCCCAGCTCCCTGATTTTCGTCAGCGAATCGCGGCCGGAGCCAGTCAGGACGAGCACCGGGACAGCCCGGATGTTCATAGCGAAAATGATGTCATCGGCCTTGTCGCCGATCACATAAGAGCCGCCGAGGTCGATCCCGAGGTCTGCNNCGTCCCGGCTGGCGAACGAAGCGCTCAGCCGGGCGTGGATATCGTTCAGGTCGTCCTCGGTCAGCAGCCCCCGGCCGACCCCCGACTGGTTGGTGACAACCACGGCCAGCAGACCCGCCCCGTTGAGCCTCCTCACGGCTTCGTAACTTTCTGGGTAGACGGCAATCTGCTCGGGCCGGGAAGGATAGGCCGTGTCGACGTTGAGCGTCCCATCGCGGTCGATGAAAACGGCCTTTCTTTTTATCTCCATAGCGCTTCGCCCGCCCGGTACACCTCTTCTGGTTCGATCCGCATCATACAGCGATGGTCATACGGGCACTTCCGGTAAGAGCAAGGCCAACAGGGAACTTCCTTCTTAACGACGGCCGCCGGCGGCTCGAAGGGACCGGTCACCGCCGGGTCCGTGGGGCCGAAGATCCCCACAACCGGGACACGGAGGGCATTGGCGAGGTGCATCGGGCCGGAGTCATTGGAGACGAAGAGATGAGCCAGGCTGATCAGGCCCTTGAGTTGGGATAAGGTTGTCTTCCCCGTCAGGACATAGGGCTTTTTTTTCAGAGAAGAGGAGATCGCGTCGGCGATGTCGGATTCCGCGGCCGACCCGATGATCAAAACCGCGGCGTCCTTTCGTTCTCGGAACAGAGAGGTCACCGCCGCAAACCGGGAGGCGGGCCATCTTTTCGCCGGGCCATAGCCGGCGCCCGGGCTGAGGATGAGGAGCGACCGCCGCGGGTCAACCCCCAGGTCCTCTAGAAACCGCCGTGCCCGACCCTTTTCTTCCTCCGGCACAGTCAGAAGCAGTCCGGGCGGGCGGGACTTGAGGCCGAGCCCAGTGACCAGGTCGAGATAGTATTGGACCTGGTGGCGGGGGGCGTCCCGGTCTGTGCTTCGGACGGCCCTGGTCAGAAGCAGCCGCCGGCCGTCGGCGGCATATCCCCATCTCTGGGGGATTCCAGCGAGGAAGAAGAGCAGGGCCGACCCGAAGGAATTGGTGAAGAGAATCCCGATGTCGAAGCTCTGTGCTCTGATCTTCCGGGCAGCCGCCCGGACGCTTTTAAGGCCGTTCGGGGGAGAGAGAGGCAGGACACCCGCGATCGCCCCCTTTGAGGGATACAGATCCTTGACCCATTCTGCGGCGCTCAGCCACAACTCGGCATCGGGGAAGCTGTCCGCCACGCTCTCGATCGCCGGCTGAGCGAGGACGGAATCGCCGATCCAGTTGGGGACCCGGATGAGGATCTTCATCGTCCTCATTGTATGCTCCGTCCGGAGAAGTTGTCAAAAGCGACATGGCCGGAGGAATTAGTCTTTTGAGGAGGCGGAAGGTTTTTTGTCGCTCTTGGGCTTGGAGTCGGAGGGGCTCGCCGGAGTGCAGGGCTCTTTGGCCGGCGCGTTGTCTTTCCCCTTGGCTTCTTCCTGGGGCGACGACTTACGGGGGTGATCGGTGATGTACCAGCCGTTGCCTTTGAACTGGATGGCGGAAGAGGAGACGAGTTTCTTGAGCGCGCCGCCGCACTTCCGGCATTTCCGGAGAAGCGGGTCGCTCACCTTCTGGATGACCTCGCTGCGGCACCCGCATTGGGTGCATTCATATTCGTAAATAGGCATGTGCTCAACTCTCTTTTTAGGATGATCTATTATAACAAAGTGGGAAACTTTGGCAACAGAGGTTGCGCTCTAGTGCGAACTCCCTATTGTTCTTTGCTCCGCACTCAGATACTCCCTGGTGGCTCGATCCCTGTCAAACCATTTTTTTCCCGAATCGTACAGGACTAGCAACAATTAAGCTTGGCTTCAGAATTGACTTGCCTTACCTTTGTCTCTATCATCGGAGCGAAGGGTCAATACGATGGGAAAAGAAGATGATGTTCTGGAGAGGCAAGCGGCAGAGCTATATCATAACTTTTTCGTTATGTTGGGTTATTCTGTTTCCCAGGCAAGAGAAGAAATAAAGCGCGCCGTTGATAGGTGCAAAGCCGAAGCAAAAGCAAACGGCTTTGATATTCTGCCTGAGAATTTTGGAGATCGGCTCATAGAACCTTTCAGTTCGAAAACTCCACTGATGATCAGGATAGTCGATAAAGCAAGGCGCAACGGCGCTACCGATAGGGATATTAGGAGATATTGGAATCTCAGGGAGTGGGAGAGGAGGCTGATGATCTGGTATGATAATGTTTATCGGGTTGCAGCGCACGAAAAAATGATCGCCGAAGGTCTGTCTAAAGAGCAATCGCAGCGAAAACTGAATAAGTCTTTTCCGTATTATGGGGATCCCGACGACGAAAGCATTTGCCAAGGTAATGATCGCCCTCTTCCTTACGAAATCAAGGACAGGGTAAATTCCTATATGATCGAAAAGCGCCTTACGGGTTTAGAAGAGGTTGAAAGAAGACTGGAAGGATATAGTTCCGTAAATGCGTTCCTCAGGGAACAAATGAAGAAGGGCAGTTTGTAGTTAAGGATTAGAAATAAACCCCGCGCTTGCCTATGCCTGTCGGTCCCGCAGGATTGTCTTTACCTGCTTAATAAAGGAAGCTCTTATTCTAAGAGCACCATAATTTTCGCCAGAGATCCAAACAACTTCCCAAAGTAACTAACCATGCTTTGGGTATTTTTCTTGACTATTCCCCGCCACTCAATAGAAATCTTTGATAACGATAGATTCATTAGTGGAGTCATCTTTTTTAGACCCCCTCTAGATATAAGAAACGTCGCGGTTTCTGCACTTATTATGTCTTTTTGTTCGAACCTATTCATATGCACATGCTGCCCCCTTATTTTATCGATATTTTCAAATACCTTATCCGTTCTCGCCAGAAGTCTTGTTAGCAAATTCTCGAATGGCTGGTTCGACTTGCGTTTTGCCCTTAGCTGAAGATATTTGAGCCAATTTATTGTTCTCAAGTTCAGAATATAGTTCTCTTGCAAATAGAATTCGATGTGATACCGTATCCAGGCTAATTCGTTAATTCCAAAGAAATTGTAATATCGGTAACGAGGGAACTTCCATAAGAGTCCGTAGGCCTGAAAAATCCTTTCATGAGAAGCCAATACCTCCGTGTAAAACCTGAAGTTTTCTTGCCAGTATCGGGCTTTGCGATCTCTCAAAGATGAATGTTGATGGTGGGCGCCTTCACCGAAAAGGATGTTTTCCAGTCGTTTGGCATATTCAGCTTTCGAAATCTCAGGGATTGTCGATCTGTATTTTGCAACGAAAAGGTCTGTCAGATTACCAAGCCCATAGAGTTCTTTTCTTAGCCCAATCATTTTGATCCTCGGATTCTATGTCGCAATTCCCCCCCTCGGTTCTNNGATCGATCCTATCGATTGCTCATGCTGCGGAGGATAACATCTAACCCTAACCTGATGCTCCAGGAAACCGGGTTCTGATGTATTCGCCCGCGCTTTCGGGGCTGAGCTTCGCGCTTCTCGGGCCGCTCCGGTCGCTTTCGATAGCCTCCGGGCGGGAAGTATTTGTAAGGCGGCGCCGTCTCGCGCACACCGACCATCTCCCCGGTGCAGGCATCCGGGTCCTACCGGAGCAGCCCGCGCTCGATCGTCTTTTCAAAGCTCAGTTCTGAGATATCCGGCATTCACATTTCCGTCCCTCACCTAAGAATATCCAGGCACTTTTCATAGGCGTACAGCCGGTTTCTCTTCCTTCCGGTGACCTCTTTCACAATCCCGATTCTCTGGAGTGCATCAAGGACTCCGGTCACGGTGGGCGGGGAGATCTTCGTTTTTCTTGTTAGGAATCGAATATTGGCGATGGGTCGGCCCTGAAGAACCTCGTGTATCCGAAGAGCAGANNTCTGCTCTTCGGATACACGAGGTTCAAACGCCTGGCCGTCGTTACTGCTCCCTCAGCCATCTGCCGGGCTCCGTCGACGAAAAAGCGGAGCCATGCCTCCCAGTCTCCTTCTTGACGGACTTTCATCAGTAGATCGAAATATTGCGACCTTTGCTGTTTGAAATAGAGGCTGAGATAGAGAAGCGGCTGCCTAAGGACGCCGTCGTGACAAAGGAGGAGCGTGATCAGCAGGCGGCCTATCCGGCCGTTGCCGTCGCTGAAGGGATGGATTGTCTCAAATTGCACGTGGGATAGAGCGGCCTTGATCAGGATCGGGGTTCTTTCCGGAATATCATGAAGGAATTTTTCAAGCGTGCTCATGCTTTCGGCCACGCGATCGGGTGGAGGAGGGACATAAATAGCGTTGCCCGGCCGAGTTCCTCCGATCCAGTTCTGATCGGGGCGAAACTCGCCGGGATTCTTATCGCTTCCCCGGGCCTTCGCCAGCAAAATCCCATGAACCTCGCGAACCAGGCGGTTGGACAGGGGGAATCCTTCCTTTAGCCTTCTTAGGCCATGGTTCATGGCCGCGACATAATTTGAGACCTCCACAACATCTTCGAGCGGGACTCCCGGCGCCTCTTTTAATTCGAAGAGCAAGAGGTCGGAAAGCGATGTCTGCGTCCCCTCGATTTGAGATGAAAGGACCGCCTCTTTGCGGATGTACATATATAGAAAAAGATCGATATCCGGCAGAAGGGTCGCGATGCTGTCGAGCCGTCCCAGAGACAAGAGGGCTTGATCAATGGATTCCCGGAGCGAGGGATCGATGACCAAAGGAGGTTTCGGCGGGAGGGGATGGGGAACAAAGGCTCGGACGCTTTCCTGTCCTGCTTGCTTGACGATGAATTCCCCTGTTAATCCTCGGTTCATGGCTGCCCTTTCATCTCTTGCCGATACTAAAATTTCTTTAATTACGCAAAAGCTAAATAAAGAATATCACCGCTTCCTTTAATAAGCAAGGGAAAGTTATCCCCATTTGTGCAATTCCCAGGTAATTGTGAGTTATTATCTAGGTTTCGCCAAATAGGGCTGGCAGCCGATTCTTCTTTTGGGATGAGGCCTTATGGCCGCCAGAGGGAACGCCTGCAATGCCTCATCGATAGTCCTATGATAATGTCGCAGTTTGACGCCCCAGAGGAAGCTGACGATTNNTCTTGATGCAGGCCTGGTCGAGAAATGTCTCCCGGTCCCAGTTGTTTTCAACGGGCACCTGGGGGAGCAGAAGACCGCGGTTTCTCCCCATCGAGATGACCAGGCCGTGCTTGCCGACTTGGACGGTGCGAGGGTTATCGATCTTTTTCAGGGGCGTGAGGACGGAGACTTCGACCTCCAGGTCGCCTAGTTCTT
>DQHV01000319.1:0-10866 GCA_003524335.1 Candidatus Aminicenantota bacterium
GGAAGTATTCACGTTGCCTTGACAATCAGCTTTTTACACGAAGTTCACTTGATCATTTTTTCGATCTGCGGGATCAGGGTTCGGACGGCTCCCGCCCGGGCGTCATCGGGAGCCAAATCCAGGAACTTCCTCATCATCTCCAGGGCGAGGGCGTACTCTCCAATGTTGAGACAGGCATAGCCCAGCTGCCGGTAGGGAGGCGCCCAGTTCTCATTGGCGGCGATGGCTTTCTTGTAGAATTCAGCGGCCTTGGCCGTATCTCCCTGGGTGAAGTAGATCTCGCCGAATTTGAAGGCCAGGTTTTCGTCGGAAGGATTCTGGGCTAGGGCTTCATCGAGCACCCGCCCCGCTTTTTCCAGGTCTCCCTTTTTTAGGTAAATTTCCGACAAGCCTAAATAGGCCCCGGCCCTAGCGTTGTCGGCCGCGGGCGAATCGCCCTCTTCCCCGATCCTGTCGAGGACCCGCTGATACGCTTCCACGGCAGCGTTATAGTCCTCAATTTCCTTGTAACAGTCGCCGATGTTCATCAGGGCCTCATAGTACTCGGGCTTCATTTCCAGGAATTCCTGAAATTTCTTGATCGCCTGGGAATAGTCCTTGGCCTCAAAAAGATGGAGCCCCTGATTAAAAACGGCTTTAGCGGCCTCGTCTCCTATATCCGGCGCCTCGCCCGACATAGTCTTCGCTGGCTCAAGCTTGGCGACGAGCGGAGCGTTGTTGGCCGTGAATTGGCTGACAAAAACTGTCTGGGTGATCTCGATGTATCCTGCCAGGGTGTATATAACCTTAAAATTTCCCGTACCCAACCCACCGATGGACCAATGCCCCTTGTTGTTGGTGTTGGACTCGAAGTTAGCCCCGTAGTCGGCGGAAACGGCAGAGACTAAGACTCCTTCTAGAGGACTCCCGGTGTCAGCATCGGTTACAGTCCCCTTGATCCGGCCTTTTCCGCTTCCCTGCTGACCGACGAGCGGGAGTCCGCTCAGCGATAAAATCAGGACGGCGGCTGCGGCAATGGTTTTTTTGCGGCAATTCATGACTGCCTCCTTATCCTTGGAGAATTATCGTCCTCTGGCCTTGGACCAGGGAGACACAATCATTATTCTATCTCCGTTTCTTTTCCGATTCCAGCATCCGTTCGATCCAGCGGTCCACGTCTTCAAAGGGGATCTTTCTCAAGGAGAGGATGTCGGCCGCCAGGTTGTAGCCCGGCTTTCCCGTTTCCGGGCTGACCCACTGGGGGTTGACGCCGACGCAGATCGGTTTCAAGGTATGAGTTCCCGGCTCGAACTCAAACAGCCCGATCTCCCTCTCTCTGTTCTGGCCATAAATATAATCCTCGTGTTAGTTCTTGCGGAAGGCATTGAAGAAGCCCAGGGTTTTGTTGATTTCCTCGAGACGAAGCGTGTTGACCTCATCGACCTTGTAGCCGCCCGCGATCTGGGATTCAACCGCTTGATAGATCTCCTGCCCGTCGATGAAAACCTTCCAGACGCCCTGATCTTCAGGGAGGAAAGTGAAGAGCGATATGGAGTAGCGACCCTTTTCCTTGATCTCGAAAGGAATCTCGATCCAGGAGCCGACGGTCTCATTCTTAGCCCGGAACCAGGGTTTTGTCCAGGTTGCGCGGTTGTAGGGTAGGACCTGAAGCTCAACTCCGGCCGAATAACGGATGGTGTCCACCACCCCGGGAACGTGCAAGACGACCTCCAGATTCACCCGGTCCTTGTAAGCCGGGAACTTGCACCACGGCTTCGCCATGGTGTCCTGGTACCGGTAGGAGACCGGGGACCAATAGTCCGGCCGCGGCCTGAAAGAATCGACCACCTCTCGGGCGGAGTTCATAATGAACCCTCTCCGTTCAATCTCAACCTTTGGCGTCGTGGGGAACAGGACTGGATCGGCGCTGTGCCACCGATAATCCGTCACCCAGGCGTCGGGTGCGCGAGGCTCAAAGATCGTGCAGCCTGTGAAGAGGGTGGAGTGCACCCGCATGTTCCAGGCCTAGTTGAAATATTCCTCCGTTCCCGTCCCCAGGATGCTGGGTTCCTCCTCGCCGCCAACGTAGAAGAAATCATCCCTCTCTCCGAACCAGTGACCGATCCCGTTCTGGGAGGAGATGACTGTCCCGACATAGTGCCCCCGGCCCTTCCCGATGAAGACNNCCGCCGGCGCTTCATCCCATTTCACCCGGTCGATCTGATAGAACAGCGAAACGGATTCCTGGTCGGATTCGTTGATGACGACGACCCTAGCCCCTTTCCGGAACGGCATGTGCCAGTAGCAATTGTACCCTCTCCCGCAGGAGCTGAACTTGACGGGAAGGGAATCGACCTCGGACCTCATTCCGTTTCCCACCGTGAAAAAACCCCCGACCGGACTTTCAACCGAGGGAACTTCAACCCCTTCCCAATAAATCCGTAGGACAACGGCCCTCGGATAGCGGATGACCCGGGAATTGGCGATCAGCCAGATGTGGGCGATGTCTCCCGGTCCCGACACTGGACGGCGATCGTATTGGATTCTCCTTTGCCGAGCCGGACCGCGTCCTGGCTCTCCAGGCGGTTTCCGTCGGAGGCCCGAAAGCTCCGTCCTTTCTGGGCATGGATGAGCGACTTCAGATTTTGCGCCCCGCCCGAAGGAAGAAAACAGAGAAAAAATCCAAGCAGGCAGGCCCCACCAAGCGCTCGGCTCCGCATAATTCACCTTCAATAGGGTTTCTTGATTCAGTCGCGTGGAACGCCGAGGTCCGCGCCGAGATCATTTTTTCGCCCTTTCCATCTCCATCATTTTTTCGATCCAGGCGTCCATGTTTTCGAAGGGCAACTTCCGCAACGACAGGACATCGGCTGCCATGTTATAGCCCGGTTTGCCGGTCTCGGGATTGACGGACAGAGGGTTGGCCCCGATGCAGACCAGTTTCNNTCAGGGTATGTGTCCCGGGGCTGAATTCGAAGAGGCCGATCTTTATTTCCCTGTTCTGACCGTAAATATAGTCCTCGTGCTCGTTCTTGCGGAAGACGTTATAGAAATCCAGGGTTTTGTTGATCTCTTCCGGCTTTAGCAGCATGACTTCCTCAACCCGGTAGCCGCCGGCGATGTGGGATTCGCCAGCTTCGTAGATTTCCTTGCCGTCTACGTAAACTTTCCAGATCCCATGATCTTCCCGGAGGAGAGTAAACAGGGACATGGAGTAGCGGCCTTTCCCCTTGATCTCGAAGGGGATTTCGATCCAGGATCCGACCGTGTCGTTCTTGACCCGGAACCAGGGCTTTGCCCAGGTCGCCCGGTTGTAAGGAAGAATTTGAAGCTCGACCTTGTCCGAATGACGAATTGTCTTGACGACTTCGGGAAGGTGCAACACGATCTCCGGGTTCACCCGGTCCTTGTAGGCTGTGNNGGCTGGAAACTCGCACCACGGCTCGGCCACGGAGTCCTGGTACCAGTAGGACACGCTGGACCAGTTGTCGGGGCGGAAGCCGGAATCGGAGACCACCTCCCCCCTGGAATTCATAACAAAGCCGCGGCGTTCGATGGTGAACTGCAGGGATTTCTGAAAAATGACCGGATCCTGGATGTGCCACCTGTAGGCGGTCACCCGGGCGTCGGGAGAGCGCGGTTCGAAGATGGTGCATCCGGTGTAGAGGCTGGTGTGGACCCGCATGTTCCAGGCTTCGTTGATATAGTCTTCCGTTCCGGTCCCCAGGATGGACGGCACCTGTTCGCCGTCGATATAGAAATAATCGTCCCCTTCGCCAAACCAGTGACCGATGCCGTTCTGTGAGGACAACACTGTGCCAACGTAGTGGCCCCTGCCTTTCCCGAAGAACACGGTATAGGGCTCGCCCATCACAAGCGGATACTCCTGATGATAACGGGCATGGAAGTACATCACGTTCTCGGCAGCCCGGTCATACTTGACCCAGTCGATTTGATAATAGCATTCGGCCTCGGCCTTGTCGGATTCGTTGCTTAGGGTGATCTTCGCCTTCTTGCCGAAGGGCATTTCCCAGTAACAGTTATATCCCCGCCCATAAGAGCTGACTTTGACGGGGAGGGAATCTACCACGGCCCGCATGCCGTTGCCCGCGGCGAAAAAANNAATGGGACTAGCCAGATATGGGTGATCTTGCCCGGCCCGTCGAGATCGGCGATGGTTTTTGTCTCGCCCATGGCGAAGCCAGCCCAATCGTTGTTGTCGTAGGGGTTTCCGCTCGTGGCCCGCGAGCTCCTCCCCTCCTGGGGCCGGGTGAGGCTGCTCAGGGACTGAGAGGGAGCATTCTGTGCCACCACCAAAAGGATCAACGCGACAAAAATACAGTCTTTGAGAGGTTTCATTTATTGTTCTCCTTTTGTCTAGACTTGACTCCGATTCCCTACCTCCAGGGAATGGCGTTTCTCTCCTCCTCGGTCATAGGAGGCAGCAAAGCTTACCCAGTCTCCGTCAGGTGCCCTGCGGTATCATGGACGCTGAAGTCTACGCCCATGACCTTCTTGGTCGCCCCGTCCAGCCGGCCGCGTACCGAGCAGCAACCATAGGCCCCCTGTTTGTCCAAGGCCACGAGCTTCAGTGTGAACATGGGCTTTCGTTGGTGGCGGTCGACGACCCGCTGACAGACATACCGGCAGGCTTCTAAAGGGGTCATCCCCTCGCGCATCTTTTCGACGGCCAGGAAGCTGGCGCAGGTTTTGATCGACTCTTCACTGTGGCCGATCGCCCCGGCCTCCCCGACGTCATTGTCAACATACGGCCCGGCTCCGATGATGGGTGAATCCCCCACCCGGCCGACGAGCTNNTCCAGGACCAGGACGTGGTCGTTCCCCCTCCCTCTGGGTTGTCATTTCTTCCGGGGGGATGGTAATAGTCCCGCTCGCTGAGGTTCTCCTTCCACTCCAGCCAGGAACCGACCCGGTCGTTCTCCATAAGGAACATCTGTTTCGGCCAGCCCGTCCGATTGGCGGCACCCTGGGGCTTTAAACCGGGAGAGAACCTGAGCGGGGATTCTCCGGGAGGCAGCTCCGCCATTTCCATGGGCTCCACTCAGACCTCGGGCATCAGCCGTTCATTCACGGGCGGAAAGGGCTTACAAGGAGTGGACACCGTCTTCTGGTACCAGAATGCCACCGATGAATAGAAGTCCACCCGATATTTGAAGTCACCCCGTACGGTTTCGCCGGTCTCGATCCGATAGGAGTCGGCGTTGGATTCGNNGCATGCCGCATCCGCCGGCCCGCTTGTTTTTTGGTGATGACGCTGAGCTGGTCTTGGGCCCAGTCTCCCAGCGCTCCCAAGAAGAGGACGGCAAAGACAAGGGTCATGCCCGTCCGTTTTTCGGAGTTGTTTCTTCGTTCCATGGAACTTTCCTCACCTCCTCGAAAGGCGGGTTCTATCGTTCCGCCGATCCCTGCTCAATTCGCTTCCAACCATCGACTTTCCGGCCGAAAGACAAAGACGCCGGTTCAATCGACGATTCCGCTGCCTATGGGAAATGACGGGGATACGTCCACGGGAAGCCGGCCCCGGGGCTTGATCTCTCCCTTGATCAACTTGATCAAAGAATCGGCGTAGATGATCTGGTTGCCGTAGAATCCCCCCTCGCCGTACCCGACCACCAGGGCCGCGNNCCCGGCCGAGGAATTCCAGGTCTTCCTTTCTAAGCGGACCGTTATCAACATAAACGGTGCGCTGGCTGAACAGAGAGATCAACACCAGATCGGCGTTCCGAGCCGCCTCCAGAGCTCCACTATAACGATCGAAGGAGGTGTACGGTCCCAGGAAGAAGGACCGAATCCCGGGGAAGGCCGCGGCGAGCTTGGCCGCAACGGCGGCGGGCGCCGGGTCGATCTCCTTTTTCTGGATCGAGAGGTGGACGGTTCTTGCCGAATTTGCGGAATTCACCGGGAAAAACCCGTTGTTCTTCAGCAGGGTGATGGACTGGTCAGCAATCCGAGCGGCCAGGTCTTGGTGGGCTTTGATCCCGACCACGGAGGGGATTCTATCTACCTCTACGAACCTGTTCCGGTGGAGATTGAGCCGGGCTTTCCAATAGAGGATTTTTTTCACCGAACGATCGATGCGACCGACATCGATTTTTCCTGCCCTGACGGCCTCCACAAGGCCCCGGATGACGGCCGCGGCATCGGCCGGCAGGTCAGAAGCACCCGTGACAGAGGGGACAGCGATGTGCTCGCTCATGATATAGGTGACCCCCGCTTCGATGACTTTCTTGAAAGCCTGAAAATCCTCTGCTTCGACCGCTTCGGCGCTTTTATTGTTGATAGTGAATTCGGTCCCCGGGATGAGTTCTACATCCCCCCGGCCGGGATAATGCTTGGCCGTGGCCAGCATCCCGTTGTTCTGGTAACCACGGACATAGGCACCGGCCATCCGGCCCAGGAGATCGATATCCCGGCCGAACGAGCGGACGCTGAGAACCGGGTTGTCCGGTCGTGTCTGGATATCGACGACCGGTGAATAGGTGATCTGGATTCCGACAGCTCGTCCTTCGGCCGCCCCCGCTTTTCCGAGCTCGTAGGCCAGCTCCTCCGAGCCCGCCGCCGAGAGAGCCATGTTGGCCGGAAACTCCGTCGCGCCATCGATCTGCTGCCCGGGACCGCCCTCGAAATCCGCCGAGACCAGGAGGGGCAGTGCGGATTCTTTTTGGAGCCGGTTCAGAAGAGAAGCCGTATCCTGAGGGGATCCCCCGTAGACGACCAGGGCGCCGATCCCGTACTCCCTGATCAGGGTGAGAATTTTCAGGAAACCGGGATCGTCCTCCGGGACATACTCTCCCCGGACCTGCTCGCAGACCATCTGGCCCGCCTTCCTTTCGAGAGAGAGAGACGCCAGAGTCTTTTCGGCCCAGGCCTCGGCTTCCTCATGGCCGGCGGTCAGGGCGGCCGAAGCCGTTGCCCCGGGTCTTTCCTCCCCGGGACGGCACGAACCGAAAACCAGGCCGGAAACCAGCAACACCATCCACCAGGCAGTCCTGTTTTTCATTCCTGTCCTTTCTCCNNGTCCGGAAGGACGCTCCGCTGTAGGCGGAAAGACCGATCTCAGTCTGTCCTGTTTTGTACGTAACTCCCCGGAGAAGGACAGCGACTTCCTCGGCCTTCTTGGTCTTGGGATCGCTCTTCTGAAGAACGATCGAAAGTGTCGCCCGGGGATCCTTGTCCCATTGTCCGCTGCAGACCCAGGATACCTGCGAAGCCTGCGGGGGACCGCTCACGGCGACATTTTTGATAAAACACAGGTTGGTGACGGATATCTCGTGCCGGGCCGGCTTCCACAGTTCCGGTTTGTCGAAGCGGCCCTGCAGGTTGTACCTCTGATCGCCGCCGCAGTTATTATCGATGGCCAGGTCTTCATCGTATTCAAAATCCAGGAAGAGAGGCATGAACACCGCCGAACCTACGTTGAACACGATCCTCTTGTCCTTGAGATGGCCGGCCGCCGCCCAGTTCATGTAGCGCCACTGCGTCTGAAGCGGCGGGGGCGGATCGTAATCGTCGAATTCGGGCCGGGTGGGCGTGGCGTCAAAGCAGATCCAGCC
The DNA here is from genome assembly GCA_003524335.1 of Candidatus Aminicenantota bacterium. Taxonomy (GTDB): domain Bacteria; phylum Acidobacteriota; class Aminicenantia; order Aminicenantales; family UBA8522; genus UBA8522. The sequence continues at coordinate 7,554 of DQHV01000319.1, forward strand.
GTAGCGGCTCCCCAGCCAGACCTGGGTGTAGCGGTGGCCGTTGCTGCAGGGCGCGGTCTCCCCCTCCTCCAGAAGCCCGTTTCCGTTGGAATCCCACTCGGCGGGAGGCTGCTCCGTTCCGGTGCCCAGCCACCGCGCCTCCAGCCCGAGGTAGCGCATGGCTCCGGCGACCATGACGCTGGTCCCCGAGCAGGCGATAATCTGGCTTTTATCGTAGGGCTTCAGCGACAGCTCGATCTTCATATTGCCCGGATTGGCGTCGGTGTGCTTCCGGTCGTAATCTACGGTGGCCGGTTTTCTCTTGGGGCGGCTGGGATAGTAGTAGCTGTCCTGGATGAATTCGACAATATTTCTGGCGGCCCAATAGGGATTATCCATATCGGCGGGAACGCCGTATTTGGCGGCGATGTGCTCCCGGACTTTCTTAAAAAATTCATCATAAGTCTTGGTGTCGCTCAGGTTGAACAGGACAGGATCGTCGGCCAGGTAATCGGTCCCCTTTAGGGAACTGGCATCCCGGTTCACCCGATGGGGGTAGACGAACTTGCGGTAAGGGTTTGTCCAGAAATCGATCTCGTACTGGGAGGAGTAAGACCGGGCCGGGCCGTCGGGGTATTCGACCAAAGCCATGTGTTGCCGGGAGGCGACATCGCCCGCGGGATCATAGGTAGGCTTTTTGAGCTGACCGGCGGCCGGCTCGGAAGTGTCTTTGAAGGTTTCTGTCTCCGGCCAGGTCCCCTGGTTCGGCATCTGGTTCGCGGCATAGGGCCTGGAATAGTAGTGATAGACTTTTCCCACTGGGGCGACTGCCCCATCCGGCTCGGTCGAGATGGACATGATCAGGTGGCGGAGGATCCGCGGGCCGACGGAGGCGGCGTCGAGATTCTGGGTCACATTCACCCGGTGAACGCGGTCGGGACCGGGACTCCCTTCCGGAACCCAGAGAGACTGCCGTCCGAAGGCCAGCCCGAGGGTGGGAAAATCCCCCTCCGCGGACAGGGGCCGGGAGAAGTGAAACAAACCCCGTCCGGTCTCAGCGTCGGCACAATAAATATACTTGTCTCCCACTGTGCTCCAGAGATACTTGGCTCCCTCGAAGTTCATGAAGGCCAGTCCCCGCGAGGTCTCGATCCCCGAGTCGGGGAGGTGCTTGATGAATTCCAGCTTGCCGTCGTAGGCGAGATTCCATTGCAGGCGAATGATCCCACGCAAAGCCCTCAGGTTTTGATCCTTGTAGGTCGAAGCATCAAAGCTGATCAGGATCTTCCCGTCGTCATATCCGATATCCAGAACCTCCCTATCTCCGATTCGAAAGGGATAGAGAGAGAGATTGATCACGGAGGTCGACCCGTCCTCGAGACCGTACCGCCAGAGTTCGGAGACCGGACCGCCTTCCGTCCGGGCCCAGTTGAGAAAATAGACGATCCCCTTTCCTNNGTAGGCCAGCCCCCGCGTATCGGCGATGGGCCTGTCCTTATCCTCGCTCGGAAGTTCAAGGACCCGGGCGAGCTTCAGCTCTTCCGTTCCTCCCTGGGTATCCGCCTTCAAGATGTAGACGAATATTTTACGGGAAGCGTCAAGGACGAAAAGACGCGGAGTCTCTTTGGATATTTCGTCCCAAGCCAATCCCCGGACCTCATCGTTGCCCTCGGCCAGTGAGTAGACCTTCTCGGACTCTCCGATGAGGGGATTCTGGGCCGCTTGCCCGAATCCCTGGATCAGAAAATAGACCGCCAGAAATCCGACCTTGATGAATTTCATGGTCCTTCATCTCCCTTTCAGGTTATTTCACGAGATGAAATCTCGTCTGTCTCCCATCCATGAAGTAGGCGCCTTTTGAGGTGAAGGCGACCAGCTGTTCCAAAGCCAGGATGAGTTCCCGGCCGTTCCATTCCGGCACCGGACAGGTCACGCTCAACTCCGCCGTGAAAGTGCTGTTGGGAACCAGCCGGACCTCCCCCCTCTCCCCGGTGTCTTTCTGTTCCCAGGGCAGCCCGATCAGAGGACCGGGCTCATGAAGAAATCGTCCGATGGAGTGGGAGTAGATCTTGGGCTTGCAGATGCCTTCTTTTTGGGCGACGTCAAGGATGTCCGCCAGGATCATGTTCCCGGTCAGCCCTTCCTTGAAGGCCCCGCAGAAGATGTCCTGAAGCCGGTTGCCCTCGGCCATGACCTTGCGGATCCCCTCCGGAACGTCCGTCTCGTCCGGCCGGAGGACATAGGCCCATTCGCAGTGATCGCTGTAGTAGCGGAGATACTTGATCCCGGTGTCGCACTGGATCAGGTCCCCTCTCCTGATGATCCGGTCATCCGGACCATACTTCTCTATGTCCTCAGGGGAACGCCCCCGGATGCGGACCCAGGGCCAGGCGAAAAGCTCGAGCCCGACATCGGATACTCTCTGAATATAGGAATAGAGGAGATCGTCGAGCGTGGTCGCACCCGGCGTAACGGTCTGACTCGAAAATATCTCCGCCAGAAGGGCGTGGGCGACCGCCGCGACTCTCTCGTAGAGCTCCAGTTCCTCCTCTAGCATTGTTTCCAACCAGAGAACAGCCAGGCGTTCTCCGGAGTGTAGACGTCCGGAGTATGCGGGACCGACGGTCTCCTCCAACTTTTTCCGCAGCGTGACCGTCAGCCCGTCCGCCGCCCAGATGACGGCGGATTGGTTGACGACGATCCTCCGGGGATTCCTTTCGGCGACGATTCTCTTCAAACAGTCCCATTGGCTCTCCGTCTTCGACGCATCCCAGGCCCTGTGATCCCAGACGTTCTGATGGAGGCCCTTCATGTCCGTGCGGGATACATTCAATCTCTCCGGCGGCGCCCCGGGCTTTTTCGACAACACCAGGATCTGGGTGATCGGGCACCAGACGTCGTAGGGGATCATGGTGGTGAAGACCGGATCCAGATTATCCTCGTTGCAGACGATGATCCACATATCGAACCCGGTCTCATCCATCACCCTGGGGAGGATGGTTTCCAGCCGCTTCATAGTGATCGAGTTGACCACCTCAACCCTATCCCGGATGTCGAGAATGGAGGGGAGGGTCCGGGTCTGGGCTGCAGCCGGAAGGCCGCTTCCAAAAAGCACTGCCGTCGGCAGAAGAAATACCAGAAACCGTCTTCGCATGATCATTCTCCTTCTCCTGTCGGCCAAACCATCGATCCGTTCTGCGCAATCGTTTGGCACAATCATTTGTTCTGAAACATATCGTATCCCGGCGGCCCTGTCAAGGCATTCCGGTTCATTCAATCCACGCCCTTCTGCTCCTTATCTTATCCTCATCAGAAAATCCGGCCCGGAGTGATC
>DQHV01000319.1:10952-11231 GCA_003524335.1 Candidatus Aminicenantota bacterium
CGCCGTCGGCGTTCATGACCCCGAACCCGCCGAGGACCGGCACATACATATAGGGCGGCTGCCAGGAAGCCTGGGTCATCAACAGCTCGTCCAGGGCCCTCCGGCCCCACTCCAGATATTTCTTCTCGCCGGTGGCTTTATAAGCGCGGTAGAGGGCTTCGGCCGTCCAGAAGATGGAAAAATTGCACTGTTTGTACATGTTGTTGCGGGGAACCTTCCGGCCGATCAGGTCGCCGCTGCCGTAGCTCGAACTCGACCAGTAGGTCTCGAAATCCTCCC
>DQHV01000304.1 GCA_003524335.1 Candidatus Aminicenantota bacterium
AGCTTGAAGATGTTGCCGACCTCGATCCCCTGGCGCAGGACGACCGGTGAGCCGCAGTTGGGGCAGGCGTCGCCGGCGCGCGCGTTGGCGAGATCTGTCACCATGTCAGGGGTGAAATCGCGACCGCTGTTGACGTTGAGCAGGTGGTAGCCGTGCCGGTTGGCGCCCGCCACCAGGTTCGGGGAGCGCGCCGCCAGCTCGTCGACCACCACGGTCGTATCGTGGGCGCCGATCGGCGAGGCGTAGCCGGGCTCCATGCCGGCGGCCTGGATCTCCTCGGTCTGGGCGGGGCGGAGGCCGCCCACCGCCTTCACCGCGTTCGCCAGCTTCGTGTCGTTCACCTCGAAGTCGCCGCGCACGATGGCGGTCACCAGCCGCCCGTCGCCGGTGACGAAGAAGGCCGCCTTGGCGGTCCGCTCCGCACCCACGCCCAGCAGGGCGGCCAGGGAGGCGATGGTGGGCGTCTCCGGGGTCGCCACCTCCTCGGTGGGACGGGCCTCTTCCGACGCGGGATCGGGCTTGCCGACTCGCGCGATCTGCTGGTTCGCTGCGTAATCGCAGGCCTCGCACAGCACCAGGGTGTCCTCGCCCCCGTCGTTGAGGACCATGAACTCGTGGGCCAGGCTGCCGCCCATCATGCCGACGTCGGCTCCGACCGCCACCGTCTGGAGGCCGAGGCGGCGGAAGATGCGCTCATAGGCCGCGTGGTGCAGGTCGTAGGCGCGGTCCAGGCCGGCGTCGTCGGCGTCGAGCGAGTAAGAGTCCTTCATCACGAACTCGCGCACCCGGATCAGGCCTCCCCGCGCGCGGGGCTCGTCGCGGAACTTGGTCTGGAAGTGGTAGACGATCGCCGGCAGCTGCCGGTAGCTCTTGACGATGTCGCGCAGCAGGTCGGTGACCACCTCCTCGTGGGTGGGGCCGAGGCAGAACTCCCGGTCGGCCCGGTCCTTGAAGCGGAGCAGCTCCTTGCCGTACGCCTCCCAGCGCCCGCTCTCCTTCCACAGCTCCGACGGGATCAAGGCGGGCATCAAGACCTCGTGCGCCCCCGCCCGGTCCATCTCTTCCCGGAGAATGCGCTCCACCTTGCGCAGGACCCGAAGCCCCGCCGGCAGGTAGGTGTAGATGCCGGACGCCACCTTCCGGATCATCCCGGCGCGCAGCATCAGCCGGTGGCTGGCCACCTCCGCGTCGGAGGGCGTCTCCTTCGTGGTCGGCATGAGAAACCGCGAGTACCGGATCAACGGTCTCTCCTTCCCGAAGCGGCCAATCGCTTCGCCAGGCGGACCACCTCGGCCACGATCTCCTTTTCCTTCACCTTTTTCACGATCTCTCCCTTCACGAAGATCAGTCCCTCCCCCTTGCCGCCCGCAACCCCCACGTCGGCTTCCCGCGCCTCCCCCGGCCCGTTGACCATGCAGCCCATGAGCGCCACCTTCAGAGGGACGCGGACGGAGGCCAGGCGCTTCTCGACCTCGGGAACGATCTTCGACATTTCCACCTCAGCCCGGCCGCAGGTCGGACAAGAAACGAAGTTGATGCCTCTGGAGCGGAGGCCGAGGCTTTCGAGAATGAGATAGGCGACCCGGACCTCCTCCTCGGGCGGCGCTGTCAAGGACACGCGAACCGTGTCGGCCAGACCCTCGCTCAAGAGGAGGCCTAGTCCAACGGCCGATTTCACGGTTCCGGAGAATAGGCTTCCGGCCTCGGTGATCCCGGCATGGAAAGGATAATCCACGTTCCCGGCGAGGAGCCGGTAGGCGGCGATGGTCCGGCCGACATCCGAGGCTTTCAAGGACACTTTGATCAGGTCGAAGCCAAGGTCCTCGAGAAGGCGGATGTGGCCAAGGGCGCTCTCCACCATCGCCTCGGGGGAGGCTTCCCCATACTTGGCCAGGAGGTTTTTTTCCAGCGATCCGGAATTCACACCGATCCGGATGGGGACTCTCTGCTGCCGGGCGACCCTGACGACTTCGCGCACCTTCTCCTTCGGGCCGATCGTCCCGGGATTCAACCTCAGGCCGTCGACCCCCGCCCGGAGGGCGGCCAGAGCCAACCTATGATCGAAATGGATATCGGCGATGACCGGAATGGTGACGCGCTTCCGGATGGCCTTCAAGACTTCGGCCGACCGCTCATCGGGAACGGCCAGGCGCACGATTTCACAGCCTGCTCTCTCCAGCCGCTTGACCTGGGCGACAGTCCTGTCGACTTGATGGGTCAGCGTCTTAGTCATCGACTGGACGACGACTGGAGCCCCTCCCCCGATCGGAACATTGCCGACCATTATCCGCTTGGTTGCCCGCCGCGGATAGGCCATTGCAGCAGGCCTCATTCCATCCACGGGCCGACAAAGAGCCGAGTTTCTTTTCTTTTCAAAACTCATAGTTGCTTATTTTTCCCAAGGGCGAAAGTTTGGGAAGAGGAGGTCCGTGGACGACTGAGCGGGCCGACGATCCCAAGCTTGAGCCCTATTACCACGGGATGAGGCTCTCCCAGCCGTTCGGCATCCTCTTGACGATGTCGTTGAGGATGACGAAGACGATGAGGAAGACGAAGATGACAAACCCCACCTGCATCCAGATCTGCCGGATCTTGGGGCTGAAATCGCGCCGGAACAGGGCCTCCAGGGCCAGGACGAAAATCTGGCCGCCGTCAAAGACAGGAATCGGGAAGAGGTTGATGACGCCGAGCTGGAGGCTGATGAGGCCGATCCAACTCAGCATGGCCAGGAAACCCATCTTCCAGGCTGCATAGGAAAAGCTGGCGATCTCCAGCGGACCCCCGAGCTGCTGAGTCGAAGCGCGCCGCAAGATCAGGTCCTTGACGAAGCGGATGATCAGGAACGTGTTCTTAACATTGTCTCTCACGCTCTGGACGGCGGCTCCGATGAGGCCGTATTTTTTCTCCACCGATTGGGCTTCGGTATAAGCTCCGATCTTTCCGACTTTGCCCTCGAGCCGGGGCGTGACTCGGAGGTTGATCGTCTCTCCCAGCCGGCTCACCACGAACTCGAGCTCCCGGTTGGGGTTCTTCTCCAGGAATTCGACGAATTGATAGAGATAGATCGGCCTGCCGTCGACGGAAAGAATGACATCTCCCTGCCGCAGCCCCGCTTTCTCGGCCGGCGAGCTGGGCTTGACCAGCCGGATCTGGGTCAGGAACTTGCCCGTGAAACCGGCGTATCCCAGGGCATAGCGGGTCCTCTTCTCCGTCCGAAGCTGGATCTCCCGGGCTTCGCCTCCCCTGCGGAAATCTACGGTGATCAGCCGGTCCGGTTTACTGCCCACGGCCAGCTCGACATCGCTCCAGGTAACGACCTTTCCATTGTCCACGAAGAGGATCTCGTCCTCGAGCCGGAACCCCGCTTTTTCCGCGGGCGACCCTGGCTCGATATAGCCGATGACCGGCGTCTCGTCCTGGTAGGCCGGGACGGTGACCCCGACCATGTTGATGGCTGTAAAAATGAGGACCGCCAGGAGGATGTTCATGGCCGAACCCATGACCATCACCATAAACCGCTCCCAGCGGGTCTTGGCCAGGAAGTGGTCGGAGGGCAGGCTCTTCGTCCCCCCTTCCGCGAAAATCTCCCCCTCGCCCAGGAACTTGACATATCCGCCCATCGGGATCAGGCTGACCCGGTAGTCCGTCTCCTTTCCCCGGATACCGAACAGCCGCTTGCCGTAGCCGAACGAGAACGTCTCCACGCGGATGCCGACCAGCTTGGCGGTAAAGAAATGGCCGAACTCATGGATGAAGACGAGGACTCCGAAGACGACCAGGAAGGAGAAGATCGTGCCGAACAATGTGCCCATATCTAATACCTTTGCTTGATTAAATTTTCGGTCTGCGCCCGTGTCTCCCGGTCGATGGCGAAGATCGCTTCCAGCGTTCCCACCTCGCTGACCCGGTGCCGCTCCAGGACCTCAGCGACGACGGCGGAGATGCCGGCGAACCCGATCCGATGCTTCAGAAAGGCCTCCACGGCCACTTCGTTGGCGGCGTTGAGCGCGACGGGCAGACTCTTCTCGATCTCTAAAGCCTGCTTGGCGAAGGCGATAAGCGGGTAGCGCTTCTCCTCCACCTCGAAGAACTCAAGCGACCGGACCCGGCTCAATTCGAGGGAAGACAGGCCCGAGGGCTGCCTTCCCGGATAGGTCAGGGCGTATTGGATCGGGACCCTCATATCGGTGATGCTCAGCTGGGCGAGTGTGGAGCCGTCCCTCATCTCGACCAGGGAATGGACGATGCTCTGGGGATGGATGAGGATACCCAATTGAGAGGGCTTCAAGCCGAAGAGCCAGCGCGCCTCGATGAGCTCCAGCCCCTTGTTCATCAGCGTCGCCGAGTCGATGGTCACCTTCCGGCCCATCTTCCAGCGCGGGTGGGTGAGCGCCTCCTCGACCGTCTTGTCCTTGATCTCGGCGAGAGGCGTCCGGAAAAATGGGCCCCCCGAAGCGGTCAGGATCGCCTTCCGGACGTCCTCCCGCCGCTCTTTGGCCAGGCACTGAAAGATGCCGCTGTGCTCGCTGTCTACGGGAATGATCTCGGCCCCGGAAGAGGCTGCCCGGGACTTCAGGATGGCGCCGGCCACGACCATCGTCTCTTTGTTGGCCAGGGCGACCCTCACGCCCGTCTCGACGGCGGCGATGGTCGGCCGAAGCCCCTCGATCCCGGAGATGGCCGCGACCACGACGTCGTTCTCCTCGAAGCGGGCGACCTCTTCTGCCCCCTTGGGCCCGTAGACCACGTGGACAGGAAGCCCGCCGAGATCAGCTCTGAGTCTGGCGGCTTCGCCCTGCGTCTTGAGCGAGACGATTTTCGGACAGAACCTCCGTACCTGTTCGTGAAGGAGAGGGGTGTTGGACCCGGCGGCCAGGCCGACAACGGCGAACTCATCGGCCATCCGGCCCGCGATCTCAAGGGTGTTGGTGCCGATGGAGCCGGTCGAACCAAGGACGGCGATCTTCTTCATTTCCAGAAAAACTTGATGAAGTAATAAAAAAACGGGGCCGCCAGGAGGAGGCTGTCGATCCGGTCGAGAAACCCGCCGTGGCCGGGAAGGAAGTTGGAAGAGTCCTTGACACCGACCGCCCTCTTGAACAGGGACTCGAGAGGATCGCTGACCTGGGCGGCCGCGTGGACCAGGACGCCGGCGACCAGAGCCGGCCAGAGTTCGATATCCTTGAGCAGGAGCTGCCGGGCGGCCAGGGCGCCGAGGACACTGAAGGCGATGCCTCCCACGCTTCCCTCCCAGGTCTTGTGAGGGCTGGCCAGCGGGGTCATCTTGTGCCGTCCGATGAGCTTACCGAAAAAAAAGGCCCCGGTGTCTCCGAGAAAGATGACGGCGCAGAGAAAATAGAATGCAAAGACTCCCCTCTCGAGCGTGATTAGATAGAGATAATTCAGCGGAAAGCTGACATAGAAAGCTCCGAAAAAGGTCACGGTGATGGACTGAGTGTAGTACGGAAGCTGCTCGAGGCGCCGGAAAGAGACGACGAAAAAGACGGAGGTCAGGAGAAAAACCGTAAAGAGGGCCATATCCAGCGGAAAAGAAGCCCGGAAGAAAAAGGAAAGGCTGATGATAAGGGCGATAACAAGACCGAGCGGGACTTGGGGCTGAAGCCTCTTCTTCCGTGCCAGGCCGAAAAACTCGAGGAGAGAGGCCAGGATGAACGCCTGGAGGACGATGAAGAGAAGGAGCGGGGAACCATACTGGATTATTAGAAAGAGGGGGACCAGCAGCAGGACGGCGGTGCGCAGGCGTTTGAGGAGATTCATGGGACTAGGCGGGCGGACGCCGCAGGCGGGCTAAACGCCCTCGGACGGGCGGGCATGGACGGCGCCGAACCTCCTTTCTCTTTTTTGGAAATCGACCAGGGCCTGGAGGATGTCCCGCCGCCGGAAATCCGGCCAGAAAACAGGCGTGATCCAGATCTCGGAATAGGCGATCTGCCAAAGCAGGAAATTGGAAACCCGAATCTCGCCGCTCGTCCGGATGAGGAGGTCGGGGTCGGGAATCCCGACCGTGTAAAGATGCCGGGCAAAGGCTTCCTCGTCCAGGCGGGCCGAGTCCAAATCTCCATCCTGCAGGATTTTCTTCACGGCGTCGACGATCTCTGTCCGGCCGCTGTAATTGAGGGCCAGGACGATGGTTAACCGGTCGAAGCCTCGGGTCATGGCTTCCACCCTCTCTAGTTCTTTCTCGGTGGACTCGGGAATCTCTTCTCTCCGGCCGATGACCATGACACGGATCTTATTTTTTATCAGGTCTTTATCCTGCTTCCGGAGGTAGTCCTCGAGCAGTCTCCAGAGCAGCGCGACCTCCTTCTTGGGTCTCTTCCAATTTTCCCGCGAGAAAGCGTAAAGGGTCAGGAACTTGACGCCCAGCCGGGCGCAAGATTCGACGATTTCCTGGACAGCCTTGGCCCCGGCCCGGTGCCCTTCGATCCGCGGCTTACGCCTCTTCTCGGCCCAGCGGCCGTTGCCGTCCATGATTACGGCCACGTGCCGCGGGAGCCGGGAGAGGTCCAGCTGCTGGACGAGCCTCTCCTCTTCGCTCCCGGGAGAAATGAAGCCTTTTAGGTCGATATCCACCGTCTCATTATAAGGGCTACCCCCCTGGTTGTCAAAATAGGCTCGGGTATGGATTCGTCAGCCCGCTGCTCGGCACTCAACTTTTGCGGAGGCTAGACCTTAAGGGGTTGATCTGGTAATCTAGGAATGCACAAAGGAGACCAACTTGAAATGTGTTTAGGAATACCTGCTAAAATAACCCAGATAGACGCTTCCAAGCAAGGGAAGGTCGATTACCTTGGTACAAAGGTTAAGGTCGACTTTTCTCTGTTGGAGGATATTCGGCCGGGCGATTGGGTCATCGTCCATGCCGGGTTCGCCATCACCAGGCTCGACGAAGAGGAAGCCCAGGAAACCTTGACCCTCCTCCGGGAAATCGCCCAAGCCGAGGGGGAGTGAGAGTTGCCCGGCCCGATGAAAGAGCTCCGTGACGGGTCGATCACCCGCGCTCTTCTCAGCAAGATCGGGGGCAAGACTTCCGGCCTGGATCGGCCGGTGCGGATTATGGAGGTCTGCGGCACCCACACCATGACCATCCACCGCTACGGGCTGAAAACCCTGCTCGAGGAGGCCGGCGTGGATATGGTCTCGGGTCCAGGCTGTCCGGTCTGTATCACGCCCAACGAGGTCCATGAAGCCTGCATCGACCTGGTTACGAAAAGAGAGAGATTCATCCTGGCTTCGTTCGGAGACATGACCAGGGTTCCCACGGGAAAGGGGTCGCTGCAGACGGCCGTTCCCGCGCCCGACTCCCGGGTCAAGATCGTCTATTCTCCCGAGGAAGCCCTGGCCATGGCCAGGGGAAACCCGGCCAAGGAGGTGGTCTTTTTCGGCGTCGGGTTCGAGACCACCATCCCGGCAATCGCCCTGACCGTAAAAAGGGCTGCCGAGGAAGGGGTGCCGAATTTTTCCACGCTCTCCGCGCTCTGGCTAATCCCGCCCGCGCTGCGGGCCATCCTGCAGGCGGGAGAGACCGCGGTTGCCGGATTTCTCTATCCCGGACATGTCAGCGCCATCATCGGGCTTGAGCCCTATCGGTTCATCGCCGAGGAATACCGTGTACCGGGAGCCGTCGCCGGGTTCGAGCCCAACGACATCCTCCTCGGGATCAGCGCCATCCTGGACCAGATCGTAGCGGGCCGGCCGGGAGTCCATCTCGAATATGGACGCGTGGTCAACCCGCGCGGGAATCCGGTGGCCCAGGCGGTGATGGAGGAGATGCTCGAGCCCCGGGATGCTTTCTGGAGAGGCCTGGGCCGGATTCCCCGGAGCGGTCTCGGCCTCAAAGAAAGGTACGGCGCCTATGACGCCAGCGTTAAACATGCCCTGGGCATAAAGGAGGGTTCCGGTGACCTTCCCGGGTGCCGCTGCGGCGAGGTCCTTCGCGGCCTTATATCGCCTCCTCAGTGTCCTCTCTTCGGCAAGAGGTGCGGACCGGATTCACCGTTTGGGCCCTGCATGGTCTCTTTCGAGGGCGCCTGTTTCATTTATCACAAGTACGACCAGCGGAGCGGAAATGGGTAGGATGGCGACAACCGAGGGAAAGGCCGTCAGCCTCGAGCTCGGGAGCGGCGGGAAGCGGATGCGGGACTTCATCGCCAGCCACATCGTCCCCGCCTTCCATAATCCCTTCCTCGACGACCTCGGCGATGCCAGCCATCTGCCCATGGGCGTCGCCTTCACCACAGACAGCTACGTCGTCGATCCCATCTTTTTTCCCGGAGGGGATATCGGCACTCTAGCCGTAAACGGGACGGTCAACGACCTGGTAGTTTCGGGCGCCGTGCCCCGTTTTCTTTCCCTCGCCCTCATCCTCGAGGAAGGACTGCCCTGGCTGGACCTGGAAAGGATCCTGAGGTCGATCAAGCGGGCCGCCTCAAAAGCCGATGTCCAGGTAGCCGCCGGAGACACCAAGGTCGTCCGCCGCGGCCAGGCCGACAAAATCTATATTAACACCTCCGGCGTCGGTCTGACGGTGGCCCGGCCCAGGACTTCTCTCATCCGTCCGGGAGACCTGATCATCTTGACCGGTACGCTGGGCGAACACAGCCTGGCCGTCATGCTGGCGCGGGAAGAGTTCGGGCTCGAATCCCGGGTCCGGAGCGACTGCGCTCCCCTGACCTATCTCCTTCCGCTCTGGGAGATGGGGGCGCTCTGGATGCGCGATATCACCCGGGGAGGGTTGGCCACCATCCTCTCCGAGCTGGCTGAAAAGGTACCCCACGCACTGCTCCTCGAGGAAGAAAAAATCCCCCTGTCGCTCGCCGTGCGGGGAGCGAGCGAACTGCTGGGCATCGACCCGCTTTACCTGGCCTGCGAAGGCAGGGCCGTCATCGTAGCCCCACGGAAGAAGGCCGGCCCGATGCTCAGCAAGATCCGGAAAAGCCCCTTGGGAAAACGGGCGGCCATCATCGGGCGAGTGGATGATCAGACAGGACGGGCAGGCGAACTGCTCCTTTCTACCATGACAGGAGGGCTGCGCCTCCTGGAACCGCTGACCTCGGAACTTCTCCCCCGCATCTGTTGATCGAAGCCGTGGCCAAAAACGAACGAAGGAAAAAGGCGTTCCGACTGATTTGTTTTCTTGTCTCCTGGCAGCTCTGGACCGGCTGTTCATCGGAACGGAAAACCAAAGAGTGGACCGGAGCGGACGACTACGCGGCGAACATCAAGAGCTCGATCCCAGAGCTTCGCGCCTTTGAGGGTGGAACCACCGAGGTGGACCTGCGCCTCAAGAACTCAGGAAAAAAAGAATGGTCATCTCAGACCCAGAACCCGTGTCTCGTCTCCTATCACCTCCTCGATGAAGCGGGGGAAGTCCTGAAGTTCGGCAACGCCAGGACCGTCCTTCCTCATATCGTCCGGCCGGGTAAGGAAGTCTCCGTTGAAGTCCGGGTCAAGGCCCCTTTAAACAGGGGGACCTACCGCCTCGAGTTCGACCTCCTGCGCGAGGGACTGGCCTGGTTCAAGGATTCCGGCAGCCCGACGCTCGTCATCCCCCTGAAAGTGGTAGAAAAGAGTTGGATCGGAGAGACGAAGTTCGAGTCGAGCGTGCCCGAGTTTATGGATCTCCAGAAGCTCATCCGGCTCACACTCGAAAACGACGTGGTCGAGTTCCAGGGCAGGACCGGCAGGATCCATGGATTCACGGCCGGCGCCGGCTACCCCCAGGTCTGGCTCCGCGACGCGGCCACGATCATTCCGGCTTCGCGCTTTTTTTACCCTGACGCTTACCTTGTTTCCTGGCTCGAGGAGCACCTGGCCTTCCAAAAACCCGACGGCGGCCTGGAGGACTGGATCGACGCCAAGGGCCGCTCAGACAAAAACACCGTCGAGACGGACCAGGAGGCGAGCGCGGTCCATTCGGCCTACCAGGTTTTCCTCCTCAAGGGGAAGGGATGGCTCGAAAAAAAAGTCGGCGGCGAGGCGGTCATCGGCCGTCTCGAAAAGGCCATCGAATTCCTGTTCCAAAACCGGTTCGACCGGGAACACGGGCTCATCACCGGCGCCCACACCGCGGACTGGGGGGACGTCGACCCGGAGGATGCCGATCAGAAAGCCATCTACGTGGATGAAAAGACGCGCTGGACGGCGGACATCTACGATCAGAGCATGTGTTATGAATCATGCCGGGAGCTGAGCGCCATGCTCTCGTCGCTCGGAGCCCGGGAAAAGGCCGATTTGTGGCTCCGGAAGGCGGCCTCCCTCCGCGAAGCCGCCGACCGCTTTCTGTGGCAGGAGGATAAGGGGTTCTACAGGGTCCATATGCATCTCGACGCTTTTCCTCACGAGTTCGACGAGGACACAATTTTCGCCATGGGCGGGAATGCCCAGGCCATCATCTCGGGCCTGTCCGATCCCGGGAAGGCAGGACGAATCATCCAGGCCGCCCTGGAACGTCGGGATCAATTTCCTATCTCCTCGATCTCCGGGTCGCTCCTCCCCCCCTACCCGGCTGGTTTCTTTAAACACCCGGCGATGGATGAGCCCTACGAATACCAAAACGGCGGGCAGTGGGACTGGTTTGGAGGCCGGCTGGTCCTGGCCATGTTCGAGAACGGGTTTAGCCTTCAAGCACGGGAGGAGCTGATCGAGATCGTCCGGAAAAATATCAGGAATGGCGGGCTGTTCGAGTGGGACACGAAGGATGGAGCCGGCCGGGGAAGCGACTACTATGCCGGAAGCGCCGGCAGCCTGGCCAGGGCCCTGTTCGAAGGCTACTTCGGGTTCAAGCTGGGGGAAAAGAGCCTCGGCCTGGAGCTTAAGCTCGGAGCGGACGAAGGCCGGGTTCGGCTCCACCTTCCCGCCGCTGGGCTTTCCCTTTCCTACGAGTACCGGCCGGTGCGACCAGAAAGCAAGATCATCCTCGCCTACGAGAGCGATTATTCAGGTCCAGCCGAGGTCCGGGTGCTTGTCCCCTGGGCATTTTTTGGCGCAGACGATCGAGAGACCGGGAAGAAGATGCTGGAGGTGCGGCGGGACGGCACGGCGTTCCCCTTCCGGTGGCTGGGCCGGAATCAAGATGACTTCATCGTTGTGGAGACCGACCTCAGAAAGCACAGCCTCGAGATAAGATTGGGGGACACTCATTAGAAGCTATTTGCGGCCGATCGAATAGTACTCAAACCCCAACTTCTTCAGCGCCGCCGGGCCGAAGACATTCCGGCCGTCGATGATGATCGGGTTGGCCATCGTCTCTTTCAGCTTATCGAAGTCGAGAGCGGCGAACTCCTCCCATTCGGTCAAGAGCAGGAGGGCGTTCGTCCCCTCGGCTGCCGAGTATGGCGAGGCGCAGTATTCTAGGCGTCCCGGCTCGGGGGAAAAGACCAGCTTCATGTTCTCCGTCGCCTGGGGATCGTAAAGCCGCAGCCGTGCCCCCTCGCGGACGAGTTCCCGGATGATGCTGATGCTGGGCGCCTCGCGGATATCGTCCGTCTCCGGCTTGAAGGCCAGCCCGAGGACGGCGATCCGCTTGTCCTTGAGGATCCAGAGGGCCTGTTTGATTTTCTCCAAGACGACACGGACCCGGTCGAAGTTGATCCTGTCCGCTTCCTTGAGCAGACTCATATCGACGCCCAGGTCTTCTCCGATCTTGACCAGGGCCTTGATGTCCTTGGGAAAGCAGGAGCCGCCATAGCCGATACCCGCCTTCAAAAAACGGCTGCCGATGCGCGGGTCGAGCCCCATGCCCTTCATGACCTGCGTCACGTCCGCGCCGGCCGCCTCGCAGATATTCGCGATGGCGTTGATGAAGGAGATCTTGGCGGCGAGGAAGGCGTTGGAGGCGTACTTGATCATCTCCGCCGAGGGCACGTCCGTGATGATCATCGGGCGCCCGAGCTGGGCGTAGAGCTCCAGCAGCGTCATGGCGACCTGCTGGGTGGGCGCCCCGATCACGATCCGGTCCGGCCGGAGGGTGTCCTCGATGGCCGAGCCCTCGCGGAGGAACTCGGGGTTGGAGACCACGTCGAA
>DQHV01000216.1 GCA_003524335.1 Candidatus Aminicenantota bacterium
CCCCCTTTGGAAAAGGGGGGCGAGGGGGGATTTTAAGAACAAATGCCGTCTTATGATAAACAGAGGATGCTCTTAGGGAAATAGGGATAAAGGTTCTCAGGTTCTCCGATAGGGACGTTTTTGAGAATATGGGCGGAGTGATGGAAGGGATATGGAGTTGCTTGTGATTTATAAAATCTCCCCTGACCCCTCTTTGCTAAAGAGGGGAAAATTATTTTTATTCCAGGTTGGACCGGCTACGGAATGACCGACGGCGACGACGGCGCCTCGTCCCCTCCCCACCTCCGGGGAAAGCCTGGCGGAAGAGGGCTTCGAACGATTCGTCTTTTTCCGGCAGCCGGCCTTTGAAAAAGATAAAATAGAGCCGCTGCGCCGGCCCGAAATGAGGCCTCTGGAGCAGCGACCAGCGCATCCGGCCCGTGCGCATGGCCCGGTCCATGGCCGCGACGATAATCAGGACCTGGCTTGAATCGGCCCTCAGGTTCCGGGGGATGTTCACCTTCATCCCGGCATCTCGGAAGGCGTCGCTGAGGACCTTGTGATAATCCACCCCAGCCGCTTCGAGCAGGGGCTGGAGCCATGGCCAGAACAGCACGGCGTACATCTCTTCGATCGTGAGCTGGACTCCCGCCGCCCTGGCCCCGTCCGCAAGATCGAGAAGCGAGCTCAGCCTGACGAACAGATCCGCATCGGTTTCGTAGGCCTCGCCCGCTTTCCCGAAGACGTGCCTGAGAATCGCGTATCTCCTCAGTGTTTCCATGACCGGCCGGGTCTCGAAGGCGAGGTCCTTGTTGAGCTCTTCGTAAAGACGCGCCCCGGAAGAGGCGGCGATCAGGTGGGCGTGAACGAGGATCTCCCGCTCGGCGGCCTCCTCGACGGCAAATCCCAGCCGGGCGGCATAACGAAGGACGCGCCAGATGCGGACGGGATCCTCGGTGAAGCGCTCCGCCGGATTCCCGATGACCCGGACGGTTCGGCAGGCGATATCTTCGAGGCCGCCGACGTAGTCGATGACGGCGTCGTTGATGACATCATAATAGAGGGCGTTGATGGTGATGTCCCGGCGGAAGGCGTCTTCCTCGGCCGTCCCGTAGGGATGGGCCGGAGCGCTCTCCTCGGCGGGTGTCTCCCGCGCGGCCTGGTCGGAAATCCTACGGAAGGTCGCCACCTCGATGTACTTTCCGCCGGCGAAGTGGACGTGGGCCAGCCGGAAACGTCGGCCGATGATGAAGGCTCTGGCGAAGCGCTTCTTGATCTGTCCGGGACGGGCATCGGTGACGACGTCGAAATCCTTGGCCGGACGCCCCAGCATCAGGTCGCGGACCGCACCGCCGGTGAGGTAGGCCGTGAAACCGAGGTGATGGAGCCGATAGATGATTTTCAGGGCGTCGGGGTCGACGTCCTGCCGCGAGATCGGGTGGCAGGGCTTAGTTACAACGACCGGTTGGGCCGGCCGATCGGGGATACTGTAAGTGTCATCCATGAATCATCAAGAAATCGGGGCGAACGAGAGGAGTATATTGCGCTATCCGGCCGTCTGTGTCAATTGCCCCCGGCCTCTCCAAGCGGGCCTGGTTCCTTAGGAGAGAAAAAATCCGTCCCCGTCATCGCTTGCTTTTTTGCAGGGGGCCTGATTCGGGTTGATTTTCCCGCGCCGTTGCTATAAAGGATTAGGGAGATCCTGAAAGGAGGCCTGCGATGAAACGGAGAGAATGGTTGGCCGGGGCGCTCGGGGCCGCAGCGCTTGCCGCTGCCGGGCAAGGGACGTCGCTTGCGGCCACCCAGACAGCCGCGTCAAAAAAAGGGCGCTTCAAGCTGAAATACGCCCCGTCCTTCGGCCAGTTCAAAAGCCATGCCGGCAACGATCCCGCCGCCCAGATCCAGTTCGCGGCCGACGAGGGGTTCGGCGCCATGTTCGACAACGGGATCATGGGGAGACCCGTCGCCGAGCAGGAGCTCATCGCCAGGGAGCTCGCCAAACGGGACATGATTCTGGGGCCGTTCGTCCTCTATGCCGATTTCAAGACAAAGAGCTACGTCACCCGGGATAAAGAGGCCCGTGCGATGCTCGTCAAGACAATGAGCCAGGGGGTGGAAACCTCCAAGCGGGTTAACTGTCCCTGGGCGCTCGTCGTGCCGGGGCGGTATGACGAAAGCCTGGCCTGGGAGTACCAGACGGCCAACGTCATTGACAACCTGAGGGCCTGCCTGGAAGTCTGCGAGCCGGCCGGTCTCATCCTGGTCCTGGAGCCCCTCAACCCCAAGGACCATCCGGGCCTGTTCCTGACTCGGATTCCGCAGGCCTATGAGATTTGCCGGGCGGTGGCCAGTCCCTCCTGTAAGATCCTCGACGACATGTATCACCAGCAGATAACCGAGGGCAACCTCATCCCCAACATCGAGATGGCCTGGGATGAACTGGCCGCCTTTCACATCGGCGACAACCCGGGCCGGAAGGAACCGACCACAGGAGAGATCAACTACAAGAATATCTTTAAATACATCCATCAAAAGGGATACCAGGGGACCCTGTGCATGGAGCACGGCCAAAGCCTGGAGGGCAAAAAGGGCGAGCGCGCCGTGATCGAGGCCTACCGCGCCTGCGATTCCTAGTAGCAAGGAGAGTTAAATGAAACGAAGAGAGTTTATTAAGACGACGGCGGCGGTTTCACTGGCGGCGGCGATGCCGCGTATTCCGGAAGTCTACGCCGCAGGTTCTGACGCCATCCGGGTCGGGGTCGTCGGCTGCGGCGGACGCGGAACGGGCGCGGCCATCGATTGTCTGAACTCCTCGGCCGGGGTCGAGGTCGTGGCCATGTACGACCTCTTCATGGACCGGATCGAATCCTCCTTTAAGGCCATCAAGGAGAAGCATCCCGACAAGGTCAAAGTCACGCCCGAGCGGATGTTCACTGGGTTTGAGGGCTTTAAGAAGCTGTCGGCCCTGCCTGATGTTAACCTGGTCATTATGGCTTCCCCTCCCGGTTTCCGGCCGATGCAGCTCAAGGCGGCTATCGAGGGCGGGAAAAACGTTTTCATGGAAAAGCCGGTGGCGGTCGATCCGGTCGGGATCCGCTCGGTCCTGGCCTCGTCCGACCTGGCCGCTCAGAAAGGGCTGGCCATCGTCGCCGGCACCCAGCGCCGTCACCAAACTCGCTACCTCAACATCATGAAGCGGATCCACGAGGGCGCCATCGGCGAGCTCGTCGGCGGGCAGTGCTACTGGAACCAGGGTGACCTCTGGGTCAAACAAAGGGAGCCGAACATGTCGGAGATAGAGTGGCAGTGCCGGAACTGGCTCTATTTCACCTGGCTCTCGGGCGACCATATCGTCGAGCAGCACGTCCACAACATCGACGTGGTCAACTGGGCCTTCCAGGCGCTCCCGGTGAAAGTCATGGGGATGGGAGGACGNNGTCATGAGCATGTGCCGCCAGACCAAGGGAGCGGCCGATAGGGTGGAAGAGCGACTGGTCGGGACGAAGGGAGTGGCTTTTGGCTACGGCGAGATAAACGGCGTGTCCCCCTGGAAGTTCGAGGGCGAGGAGATCAACCCGTATGTCCAGGAGCATACTGACCTCATCGCCAGCATCCGAAGCGGGAAGCCGCTCAACGAAGGCCGGCGGGTCGCCGAGAGCACCATGTGCGCTATAATCGGCCGGATGAGCGCCTACACCGGCCGGGCGATCAACTGGGACTGGGCCATGAACAGCTCCCAGCTCGACCTAACCCCGAAAAACTTCGAATTCGGCCCGAACCCGGTCGACCCCGTCGCGGTCCCCGGCTTCACCCCGCTCGTTTAAATGGGGACACCATATCATTTTCCTAATTGATTTTTGACAATTGCCGGCTTAGCGCTTATTAGATATAAGTAAAGGGCGATAGGTCTATCGATTATTCCTCGAAAACGCGAAGTTAAATCGGAAATTGATATGGTGTCCCCAAATTGGGAGGAGAAAGATGAAACGTCGTGAATTCTTGAAGACCGTTCCCTTCGCTGCCGCCGGTGTCGCCGGGTTCCCGTCGATCGTCCCGGCCTCGTCCCTTGGCCGCCAGGGCGCCGTCGCACCCTCCAACCGCATCGTCATGGCCGGCATCGGGTTCGGGATGATGGGCATCCCCAACATGGAAGCCTTCCTGGGAAAGGACGAGGTCCAGTGGGTGGCGGTCTGCGACCTTGACAAGAATCACCTAGCCGAGGCCAAAGGCATTGTCGATAAGACACTAGGAAACACGGATTGCACCGCCTACACCGATTTCCGCGAGCTCCTCGCGCGTCCGGACATCGATGCGGTCTCCATCGCCGTCCCCGACCACTGGCATGCCTTTCTCTCCATCTCCTGCGCCCGCGCGGGCTGGGATATCTACGCTGAGAAACCCTTCTCCCACAGCCTCCGCGAAGGCCGGGCCATGTGCGACGCAGTCAAGCGCTACGGCCGCATCTGGCAGACCGGCTCCTGGCAGCGTTCAGTGGAGAAATTCCGCCCCGCCTGCGAACTCGTCCGGAACGGCCGGATCGGAAAGATCGAGCGGGTTGAGGTCGGCCTCCCCGAAGGGCATTACGATTTCGCCCGCACGTTCGGACAGGAAGGCATCACTCCCCCGCCGCCCGAGCTCGACTACGACCTCTGGGTCGGACCCGCCCCCTACGCTCCTTACTGCAAGGCCCGCGTCCACATGAACTGGCGCTGGAACATGGACTTCGGCGGCGGCCAGCTCATGGACTGGATCGGCCACCACGGCGACATCGCCCACTGGGGTATCGGCTGTGAATACAGCGGACCGGTCGAAGTCGAGGGCCGCGGCGAGTTCCCGACGAACGGGATCTATAACAGCGCCCTCCGCTACCGCGTGACTGCCAAGTACGCCGACGGGACGCCCATGGTCATCGCCGGCGGCCATCCGGAAATCCGGAGCGGCACCCGCTGGATCGGCGAGCACGGCTGGGTCTATGTCGACCGGGGCAGGTTCGAAACCCACCCCGCCGACCTGGTCAACGAGGTCATCGGCCCGAACGAGATCCAGCTCTATAAGAGCACCGACCATTACCAGAACTTCCTCGATTGCGTCAAGACTCGTACCCTAACTATCACACCGGCCGAAGTCGCCCATCGCTCGGCCAGCGTCGGCCACTTGAGTATCATCGCCATCGAGCTGGGCCGGAAGATCCGCTGGGAACCGGCGACCGAGACGATCCTCGACGACCCCGAGGCCGAACGGCTCCTCAGCCGCTCCTACCGAAAGCCTTGGGTGCTGCCTCAGTGAAAGACCGAAGGAAGGCGAAGATGAAAACATTGAAAAGAACGATATCGAGCGCGGTGCTGGCCTTGTTTATTCTTCTCCCGACGTTTTTCTCCCCCGCTCTTAGCGCCCAGAACGGAGCGCCGCCCATAAAGGCTCTCATCGTCACCGGCCAGAACTACCATCCCTGGAAGGTGACGAGCGCCGCCCTAAAACAGATGCTCGAGGACACCGGCCTCTTCCAGGTGGATATCGCCGTCAGCCCGCCGGCTAAAGCCAGCCTGAAAGCGTTTAAGCCGAATTTCGCCGCCTACCAACTCGTCGTCCTCGATTACAGCGGCGATGACTGGCCGTCCTCAACCCAAAAAGCCTTCACCGCCTATGTGAAGAACGGGGGCGGTGTCGTCGTCTACCATTCGGCCAACAACACTTTCCCTGAATGGCCGGAATACAACGAGATCATCGGCCTGGCCGGATGGGGAGAGCGCACCGATAAGGCCGGTCCTTATGTCTACTGGAAAGACGGGAAGGAAGTCCGGGACGCGGGGCCCGGCGTGTGCGGCTATCACGGTCCCGAACACGCCTTTCTCGTGGTCAATCGCGAACCGAACCACCCCATCACAGCGGGCCTGCCTCCGAACTGGATGCACGGAAGCGACGAGCTCTACGGCCTGTTGCGCGGTCCGGCCAGGAACATGACCGTACTGGCAACGGCCTACTTTGCGCCCGAACAGAGCGGCACCGGACGCAATGAGCCGGTGCTCTTTACAATCAATTACGGAGCGGGCCGCGTCTTCCACACTGTCTTAGGTCACGCCCGGCCGGACGGGCCGCAGCCGGCCCTCGAGTGTGTCGGGTTCATCGTCACTTTCCGGCGCGGCGCCGAGTGGGCGGCTACCGGCAAGGTGACCCAGAAAGCTCCGGCCGATTTCCCGACAACTAGCCGGGACATCCCAACACTTGAGGATGTGAGACGCTGGCCGGAATATCGGCCGCCCTCGCTCGACGCCATCCTCCAGGACCTCTCTTCTTTCCAATACAGCAAGAACGAAGATGTCCTCTATAGGATCCGGGAATACATCCTGAACAACGGACGGACCGCAGAATCGAGGGCCGCCTGTGAAGACAAGCTCCTGGCTTTCCTGGGGTCTGCGGCCAACCTGGATGCCAAGCAGGCCGTCTGCCGCCAGCTCCGCCTGATCGGGAACGAAAAATCCATCCCCATCCTCGAACAGATGCTCCTCAAGGACGAAACTACCGACATGGCCCGCTACGCGCTCGAAAAAATCCCTGGCGCGGCTGCAGACAAAGCCCTCCTCGAGTCGCTGAATGGATTGCGGGGCGACTCAAAGCTCGGAATCATCTCCTCTCTCGGTCAACGGAAGACACGGGAGGCGGTCAAGGCCTTGGCCGTCCTGCTCGCTGACCAGGAGCCTGCTGTCGCGTCCGCAGCCGCGGTCTCTCTGGGACGGATAGGCGGACAGGAATCGGCCGCGGCTCTTTCCGGCGCCTATGATAAAGCTCAGGCACCCTTCAAAGTTGATATCGCCTCCGCCATGCTCATCTGCGCCGGGGAGTTCCTGTCTTCAAGGGATTACGCTTCGGCTGACGGAATCTTCGGCAAGGTCCTCAACTCTCAGCCGCTTCTCGTCCCCCTTGTCCTTCGCCAGACCGCCCTCAAAGGAAAGATCATGGCGGCCGAGAAAGACGCCGCCTCCGGCCTTATTCTCGAAACCCTGACCCGCGGCCCCCAGGAAATGCATGAACCGGCCATCGGCCTGGTGCCGATGGTCTTCAAAGAAAGCGACATCACCTCGATCCTGGGTCTCCTGCCCAAACTTCCGGCAGCCAGTCAGGTCCAGGCTCTCGCCGCCCTGATGAATTACCCGAAGGATGTCGTCCGGCCTGGGGTCCTGGCCGCCGCCAAGAGCGCCTCGCCGGATGTCCGCATCGCCGCCCTCAGGGCCCTGGCCAGGGTGGGCGATCCTTCGACCGTCCCGCTCCTGGCCGAGCGCGCTGCCCTCTCGAAGGGCGGAGAACAACTGGCCGCCCGGGCCAGCCTCTGGACACTCCCGGGGAAAGATGTGGACGAGGCTATCCTGTTCTGGCTCGTCGGCTCTCCCAGCGATCCTGTCAAGAACGAGCTCATCCAGGCCAGCGGCGAACGAGGGATCGCTCCCGGCAAGAATCTTCTCATGTCCTTGGCCGGATCAGGCCCGCTCAACAACAGCCTGGAGGCAGCCAAAGCCCTGCGGGCCGTGGCCTCTGCCGACGACATCCCGGCGCTCGCGGGAATCCTACTCGGGATGAACGACGAGCAGGCTCAAGAAGAGATGGAAAACACGATCGGCGCGCTCGCTCAAAAAATCAGCGACCCTTATTCGCGCGCCAATCATGTCGAGGCCTTGCTGGCCCCGGCGCCGAATTCGAAACTGCAGCCCTTAACCGATGTTTCCAAGCGCTGCCTGCTCTATCGAACGCTGGGGAAGATCGGCGACGACAGCTCGTTGCCCCTCATCCGCGCCGCCCTCAAGGACCTAGACGCCCAAATCCAGGACTCCGCCATCCGGGCGCTGGCCGACTGGCCGAACCCAACCCCGCGCGAAGATGTCTTGGAGATCGCCCAGGAATCCAAGGACTTGACTCATCAAGTCCTGGCGCTCCGCGGCTACGTCCGGATGATCAGCCTGGAGAAATTCAAGTCGCCCGAGGCGGCCGTACGGTCGCTCGAAACTGCCCTGGCGCTGGCGTCGCGGCCCGAGGAGAAAAAACTGGTGCTGGGCGCGCTTCCGGATTTCGCCTGTCCGGAGGCGCTCGCCCTGGCCGAATCGCTCCTCAATGTCGATGGGGTCCGCGAGGAAGCCCAGGCCGCCGTAGAGAAGATAAAAGAAAAGATCTGAAGAAGCCGGGAAGCGCTTACAGGGTGAACATCACCCCGGCGCCGATTTTCAGCCCGCCGAGCCTGACTTCCTGTACGAGAACAGAGCTCTTTCCGGTCGGTATCGGGTCATAGCGGATGTTCGCGAAAATGGACCACCTAAGGCTCAGGCGATACCCCCCCAGGAAGGCAAGGAACGGCCCCCATTTTTGACCCTTGACGACGATGTCAAGGTCTTCCCAGCGCTCCTCGTACCGGGAATAGCTGATGCCGCCTCCAGCCGCCAAGAAAACGTCCTTGATCCAAGCCTGGTAGTATACGGCCACCGGAACAGAGGTCACGGTCAACCTCAAGGGAAAGCTGTCCTGCCCATTGTCCAAAGGAAAGGCCTGTCCGCCGTCGGACAGGTACTCCAATCCGGCGGAAATTCGCCAATTTTCCCAGCCGGTCCAGACTTGAACGCCGACCGGAAACGCGCTTCCGTAGACATCCTGCACTTCGTGCTGGCGGAAAAGACACATGCTCGCGCCGGCCGAAAAGCCCCAATCCGCGGCTCTCAACGAAGCGGCGCCGAGGACAAGACACACAACGGCAAGGAGAGTCGTTTTTCTCATCACCATCTCCATTTCCAGATCGTCGGGAAAGATTCCCTTCCCAATTCCGGTTGCTCGTACCTGGGGAGCTCGGCCGGCGATTCGACTTCCCGAGAAAAATTGCCCTCTACCCCCCCCGGTCCAACGGCGGTGACGACGTAATAGTAAGGGACGTCGGCTTGAATCCCCCTGTCGGTAAAATTGGCCGCCGAAAGCGGCGAAGCGTTGATCTTGGCGTATCCGAGATGAGGAAGGGTGGATCGGTAGACGTTATACCCCGCCGCATCGGTCACCGCCTCCCAAGCAAGGTGGACATTCTTGATTACAGTGAAGGCTGACGCGTAGCTCGAAGACTCGGCCTCCAGGTCCGATGGTGTTTTGGGATATCCCCATCTTATCGGCTGGGCGAAGTCTGACAGTGTGGCCAGCGCCGTCTTGGCCGCCGCTTCGAAGAAATCGAAGTTTAATGTGTCCACCGTATCTCCGGGAGTATGGTAATAGGGATTGTTGACATCCGCGTCCTCGATTCCGCAGAAGGCCGAGTATCCTTGGTCCCAGAAGGGAGAGTGGTCGGAGTAAATGAAGGAAGGATTGACGATCTTCCGCACCATCAGTCCCGTATAGGCGCCGGCGATGAGTCCGGCCCTCTCTGCCATCCACCACGAGGCGTCGTTGACGATGACGTCCAGGTCTTCCGGCAGGCTGTCGGCGTAGGCGATCATGTCGAGGTTGATGACTCCGATAATCCGCTCGGAGCTCCCGCGGGCGGCCGCGGAATGGTAACGGCTGCCGTAAAGCCCCCACTCTTCGGCGGAAAAGGCGATGAACCGGACGGTGAAATCGAGCGGATATGCGGCCAAGATGCGCGCCGCCTCCATGACCGCTGCCACCCCGCTGGCGTTATCATCGGCACCGGGGGCGCGAACGGTCCGCTCGGTCGAAATCGAGTCGTAGTGGGCGCAGATGATGACAATCTCCTCCGGGTCGGTCTGGCCCCTTATTTCGGCAACGACGTTGCGGGTGGGAATGCCCTGTCCGAAGGTGAAAGGCTCGAATCCGGCCTCCAGGCCGAGCGATAGGAAATAGTTAAGCAGGAACTCGCCGGCCG
This sequence comes from Candidatus Aminicenantota bacterium, assembly GCA_003524335.1. Classification (GTDB taxonomy): domain Bacteria; phylum Acidobacteriota; class Aminicenantia; order Aminicenantales; family UBA8522; genus UBA8522. Next base: position 9,821 of record DQHV01000216.1, read on the forward strand.
CCTCGCAGTTGGTCGTCGAGGTGTAGCGAGTCTCAAAGTCCTCGAGGCTCTGGACATAGGCCCGAAGGTGAGCGCGGTTGAGCTGACCGATGATCGTCTGGATGATATCGTTGACCTTCAGCTCAAGCGCCAGGCTCTGGCGACTCGGGGCCGTCCGCAGAAACGGAAGGATGGAGAAACGAGGGAGGGGTTTTCTTTCGATATCCGGAGGCAACAGGGTCAGAGCGTCTCCCCGGTCGGTCCAGAAGAGGTAGAGGCTGGACTCGACCGGCTGGAGATGGCCGATCCCGGAGATGGCCGCAAGCCGGGCGGGGGTAAGAAGGGGGAGAAGGAAGTATTCCTTTCCCTGACTGTCGCGATCCAGCAAGGATACAAAGAGGCCGCTTCTGCGCAAAGAAACCAGCTCATCGCGATCCGCCCGGGCCAGGAAGCATGTCTCGAGCTCCTGGAGGACATCGATCTGATAGCTCTTGAGGATGTCGACAAGCCCCGGCGTTCCCTTCGAGATCTTGACCAGGGCGATGGGCCGGGGAAGAGAAAAGAGAAAAAGTGCCAGGAAGGGGATGATAAGAAGCCTGAATGGTTTCATGGATGTTTCCTTAACAGAAAGTGAGGTTTTTGCTAGTTTAAACGTTTCAATAGCTCAGGCGACCAGAGGGCCAGGGCTTCGCCTGCCTGGCTGCTCCGCATGGCCGCGGCCTCGTTGTAGGCCACTAGGAGTGCCACCGGATCGCAGAGGCAGTCGATGAGCTTTGCCCTCCCGAATGTTTCCTCGATCAACTCGGCCATCTTCCAGCCCACCGTGTACCAGGGCCCCTGAATGCCGAAGAAGGAGAAGGCCACTTCTCTGATCGCCGCCTCCTCTTTCAACCGGCCGTCCAGGACATCGAGAAAGAAGGCTTCCACTTTTTTCTGGTCCGCATTGAAGTTGGCCATGTCTTTGTCCCATCTCTCCCGGTCCGGGGCGGGACTTGCGGCGTGTGGATGGACGTCAGGGCCGCCGGCGGCGGCCAGCATGGCCACTCCCTCGCCGAACGCCCCGATCCACTCGAGCACGGTGCGCACCTCGGCCGGCCTCTTTTTAAATTCTTCAGACTCATAAACCGGGAGGCAGGCGGCCGCTAGTCCGATGTGATGGAGTTCGTGGGCCACGGTGTTCTCGAATTGGGCCGAGTTCATATCTGGATTCAGATAGAGAAAGATAGCGGGGTCTGTTTCGAGCTCGAAAACGAAGCTGTTGGTCTTGGGCTTGATGACGGGATAGACCTTGGCTCGAATCGCCGTTCCGGCGGGAAGATAAGCGAGCGCTCGTGTCGCGGCAGCCCTCATATCGGCTCGTTTCCAGAGTTCCAGCGTCTCGGCGAGCGCACCCGTCTTTGCCAGGAGCTCGGAAGACAGGACAAATTTTTGGAATTCCGCGTCCTCAAAAGATCGTTTCAATTCAGACTCGCGTTTCTTCAACCGGACGTAGCCTTCGGTCGAAAAAAGGCGGTCCCAGTCAGCCGCTGCGACGGGCTCGCCGACCTTCATCCTCTTAAGAATGAACATGACCGCGTCCGCCTCATCGGTCACGAGGCGAATGTCCAAGTTCGAAGGCGCTTGTGGCTGGGCCGCGGCGGACGAAACGAGAAATCCAGTGCACATGAAGGTCAGGGGAACGATGATCCCAAGAAATCGGCGGATGTGACATTCTTTAGTGGTGCGCATAACTTTTCTCCAAAGTAAGCTTAATCTCCATCGTCGTTTTCATCAACCGGAGAGCGATCCGGCTAAGCTCCCTCGCCGAACATCAGGAGTATGACTTCAGCCGGCTCATCATAAGGATTCCAGGCCTCATGGCTTACTCCTGCCGGAATAAATGCCATCTGTCCTGCTTGCAGGATCACTTCTCTGCCTCCAATCTTGGCCACGGCTTTGCCCCGGATGCCGATAATCATCGTCGGAAACGGGTTGGCCTGGTCTTTTGGATCTCTATTGACATGCTGACCCTTCTCAATCTGCGCCCAGGCGGAGCGGAGCCCCTTCTGATAGTAGAAAACGACCATATTCGCACCGTGAACTTCCCGGCTGTGGTGTTTGCCGAAGTTTACCGTCTCGGGCCTGCCTCGGGTCCAAAAATGGAAGGTCAAGGGGATGAAGCGGGTAAAAAAGTCGGCCTCAGGCTGAAACCCGTCCATAAATTCAATGTCCATGGGTGCCGGGTCGCTGGCGCGAGCTCGACCCATGGAGGTCAGGGCATTGATCTCGCCGCTGTCGATCTTCCGTAGCGTGGCCAGATCGAGTGTGTAGATAGCGGATGGATTCGAGGGGAGTCCCGCGCGCAGTTCAACGGGATAGCCTCCGTCCCCCTCTTTTTTGCCTCCGACCGCCACCTGCCATTCGCCCCCGCCGTCGTCCCTAATCCTGATGCCGAAAGAAATCGGCTCCGCGGCGGCCGGGTCGCTCCGAAAGTCCTCCACATAAGAGCGCAGAATCTCTTCTGCCGAGCGGAGCTTGACGGGTTGGGTGGAGGCCAGGGAAAAAACGCAAGACAGAAAGGCTGAAATATGGATGAATAGCTTTTTTTTCTTCTGCACGCCGGGCCTCCTTGAAATAGTGGATATTTAGAGCTGCAATTATTAGACGATTCTTATCATGAAAAAGTTGTGCTGCAATGAAAAAAGATGGGGCTGCGGACAAGACGATTTATGGATATAATAAAAAACGCACAGATTTGAGCTTTGCCATGTCAACATCGACTCGAGAAACNNCTCCTGGCTCCTCGAGCAACTCGCCGACATCGAGAAACGGCTCGGGCAGTCCATCTCGGAGCGCCAGCAGCGCCACCGCCTCCGGCCTCCCCTGCGCTATCCTCCCGCCCTCCCGATCATGGCCAACCGCCACGAGATCGTCCGGGCCATCCGGCACCATCCTGTGGTTATCATCTCGGGCGAGACCGGCTGCGGCAAGAGC
>DQHV01000321.1:0-136 GCA_003524335.1 Candidatus Aminicenantota bacterium
TTGGCCAACAATTCGGCCGCTTCCTCGTCCGCTTGTTTCTCCGGCGAGAGAGCTTTCTCCCCAGGCAGGTTCAAAAGAGCACTCAGGTGATTCTGCTCGACGGCAGAAATTCGCCAATCGGCCAATGTGAAAAAGG
>DQHV01000321.1:191-412 GCA_003524335.1 Candidatus Aminicenantota bacterium
CTCACGGCCGCGATCTCTCTGAAGGACAGTCCTTCGAAAATCCTGAGGACAATGACTTCACGCTGCTCGTCGGGGATCCGGGCCAGGGCTCCGGCAATAGCCTGTTCGGAGAGTCCGTCGGGACTGGAATAGGACCGACGGAGGGACTCGGCGAAACCGGCTCCGGGCTGAGCGGCCTGTTTTCCATGGATTTTACGCTGAAGAAACCGGTTGGCCTCGTT
>DQHV01000321.1:480-7570 GCA_003524335.1 Candidatus Aminicenantota bacterium
GAAATTGATATGGTGTCCCCAATTTCTTATTTTCGGTGAGAAGCCAATTCTCCGGCGACCATATACTCCTTGGGCGAAAACTCCTGGATCCAGACCCGGATCGACGGCAGGGGCGCTCCGATCGATTCCTGGACGGCCTTGGTGATCGCCGTCAGGAGCTTCTCTTTCTGTTCATCCGTTCGTCCCTCGAGCAGGTGGACTTCGATGAGCGGCATGTTTTCCTCCTTTCAGATGTAAATCAAAAACGGGGACGGTTCTGTTTTTTTCTGTGGACTATAGACTTCTAGCCAATAAGAGAACCGTCCCCATTTTCTGGCCATTAAACTGGCTTCCTCAAATCGGGAAATTGGCTAGGTTGACTAATTTTCGCACAATTGATATCTTCTTGCCAACATGTTCCGGCATTCCTGAGTTTATTGATGCGAAGAAGCGCCTCGCTCAGCTGTAACATCACGGTCAACTGAACAATGCCGACGTTCATGAAATGGTTGGTGCTCCTATCATCTCTGGTCATCCTCTCCCAGGCTCTCAATTTCTTGAGCTATCGAATCCTCAAGAAACGCATCCTCCGCAAACGAAAATGGGATCTCAACATTTGCTGCGGCAAAACCGATGGCGGCGGAATCAACGCGGACATTGTCAACCATGCGAACTTGCCCAACTTTGCCCTGATTGATTCGGTTTATAGCCTGCCTTTTAAGGACCACCAGTTTGAAGCCGTCCTCTGCTCTCACACCATGGAGCATGTGGAAGATCCGGTCGCTTTTTTCAAGGAATTGACCCGGGTCGGGAAACAGGTCTCAATCGTTCTTCCGCCCCTTTGGGATCTGGCCGGAGCTTTAAACATCTTAGAGCATCGCTGGATTTTCTTGAATCTCAGAAAAGAGCATAAGCGTCTCCCCACCCATGTCCGTCTGCCTCTGTCCAGAACCGTCCAGCGCATACTGGGACAGCGCATCCGGGCATAGTTGAAGCATGTCAAATTCCGCCATAGCTATGATCTATGGGATCGTCGGGTCGGTGCTTTTCAATGTCTCCAAAGGAATGCAGCGGCAGAGCATCGATGCGCTCTCCTCCATCTTCTCGAAAAGGGGAAAACAGGTGGGGGAGGGACGACGACCCAGGTCCGCAAAAAACATCATCCTCTATACGACGGGCTTTGTCCTGAACAACAGCCTGGGGTTCTTCGCCATTCTGGCCAATCGGTATGCCCCCACCTCTTATTTTACGTCCATGTTCGGCCTCGGGATAATCGCCCTGATGCTCTATTCGGGGATCATCCTCAAAGAGCCCATCCATCCTCTCCAGTATGCCGGCGCGGTCGTTCTTGCCCTGGGTACTTTGATCCTGGGCTATGACGGCATTGTGCGGGAAAAAATGACCATGGCCGGTATCAGTCTCCCGGCTGCCGGGATCGTCATCAGCGCGTCGCTCCTCATCGGTTTCTTCCTTCTTCTCTACGCCCGCAGGACCCGCAGCCTTCTTGTCCTTGGTGTCATCTACGGATTGCTCATCGGTTTCGCCGCCAGCCTGGACCCCGTGCTGAAGGGGATCGGCCAGAACTTGGGAGGCGGAGAGCGCTATCTTCCGAAGCTTTCCCTCGGCTGGTTTATCTTCCTTTCGAGCTTCCTTTTCGCCACTCTTTCCTTTGCCGCCTCCCAATGGATCTTCAGCCGTGGGGTCCGCGCCTCGGTGCTCATCCCGTCCCAGAATTTCGCCTATATCATCTATCCCATCTTTATCCAGGCCGTCTCACTTCCCGGTTTCAAGCTGACAGGCCTGACCATTTCAGGGCTGTTCATCACCATCCTGGGGATTATCATCATGCAGACGATGATTAAAAGGGAATGATCGCCGGAGTCAGGAAAGTCGGGAAAAGGAAGCCGAGTCGGCAGGCGCGGCTTTCCAACGGGGGGGACTCGACACCAGCCGCGTGTATTCTTCGAGGACAACCCGGTTGACCGTCTCCCAGTCTCTGCCCTTGATGTTCAGAAGCCCCGCATTTCTTATCCGCTGATAGAGAGTCTCATCAGTCAATAGACGGTGGCACATCTGATAGAACGAGATGCTCTTTCTGGCCTGGGCAACCAGGCCGCCGCCCGTTTGATTGATGATTTCTTGACATCCTCCCTCGTCCGAGACAACCGCGGGCAGACCCGAGGCGATGGCTTCTTGGATGACATTGCCGAAAGTCTCAGTTGTCGAGGGGAATAGCAGGATATCGGCGCTGGCATAGGCGGTCGAAAGGTCATCGCCGGCGAGATAACCGGGGAAAACAGCGTCGGGCATGCGTTTTTTCAGGTCCTCTTCAAGGGGACCCCGGCCCAACAGGACAAATACCGGCGCAGGACTCTTTTCTTTCTTGAAGAGGTCGTAGACCTGGACAAATACCTGAAGGCCCTTGAACCAGGCAAACCGGCCGCTGAAGAGGATGACTTTTCTCCCGTCGGCTCCCCAGCTCCGGCGAAGGGATTCGCTGCGAAAGGAAGGGCTGAAGCGTCCCACCGGCAACCCGCGTGTCCATACGGAGGCCGCCTGGATACCGTGCCGGGCCAGCTTGGAGCCGCTGTCCCTGCTGGGCACGAGCAGGCTGTCCGCGCGGTTATAGTACCAGCGGAGAATCGGCCACCATGTCCGGCTCAAGTACCAGAGGTTGCGTTCGTCGAGATAAGAGATGAAATCGGTGTGGTAAGACATAAGCAAAGGGATGCGCTTGACCTTGGCCAAGCCGGCCAGGCCAAGCCCGACGGAATCGGGCACGGTCAGGTGGATCAGGTCGGGCTTAAATTTCCTGATCTGCCGGAACAGGCTGGGTCCAGGCAGGGCGAACTTGTAATCGGGATAAAAAGGCAAAGAAATGGCCGGGACTCTGGACACCGGGACTCCCGGCAGCGCAGTCGGCCGGCTGGAAAAAGACCACACCGCAACCTCTGCCCGGCGCTGACGAAGAGATCGGATCAGCTCGAAAAGAGTTTTCGTGGCGCCATCGAAGTCCTGGATGAACATGCCGGCGTAGATGGCGACCCGCATTTTGTCGGGGAATGGAGGATGTGAATTTCGCGCTTGATGGCCAGGCAAACCATAGGACGTCATGCTATTTTGAAACTCCAATCAAAGTGGGCAAGAATAGCTTACCACAAAAGGATGCATGGAAGCCTGTCGACGAGTTCAAAAGAGGCGGTTGACTAGGTTCTCGATATAAGACCTGCGGGCATCTCGGAGAAGGGAGTCCCGTAGTTGCCATCGAGGAGGGGAGACTGAAGCAGTGAGCTGCCTCAGCAAACCGTGACGACCAGGCCTTCTTGGTTGATATCGAACTCAAAAAAACGGGCCCGCTGGTTCGGAGGAGCTTGGGCAAGCGTTCGCCGGACTTTCTGGGCGTCGGCTCCAGACCTGCATACCAGCAGTAAGAACCCGCCGCCGCCGGCGCCGAGCAGAGTAGCTCCGAAGATGCGATCGGCGACTCTCTTGAGAATGCCCTCGATAACAGGCGTTGTCGATTCCGGGTCGAGCCCCTTCTTCAGGCCCCAGGCGATATCGATCAGCCGGCCGAACCGCTCGACTGATTTCTGGGACATCGCCTCGGCCATAGCCGGCGGAAAAAGGTGGAGCTCCTCCAGAATCCTCATCGAGCATCTATCCCTGCTCAAATAGCTGCCGACGACATCGGCCAGGATGTTCTTGGCCAGCCGCCGCAGCCCGGTATAATAAAGGAGGGTCAGGCCTCCGTTCGTCCGGGGATCCAGCACGTCGGTCGGCACGAAATGGATGAGAGGGTCGGGGACCATGCCCGGCGCCGAGCGGATGACTTTGACTCCCTCGACGACGCCGCCGACCTGGTCCTGCCATCCGCCACCGGTTGTGAGCTCCTGCTCGAGTCGGAGCACCGCGTGGAATAGCTCACGCTGGGAGAGACTCCGGCCCGTCAACCGGCTGATGACCGAGATCAGGACAGCCCCCATGATGCTCGAAGTGCCCAGACCGCTGCCGCTTGGGATGGCGGCCAGAGTGGTGAGCTCGATCCCGCCGCCGAAACGTTCCATCATGCGGCGCAGCGTTGTTTCTTTCTTCCAGGCGGCTTCGGCCGGAGAGAACCCGCAGAGAGCCAGGGCCGCCTTGGCCAGGCCGAACCGGCTGGCTGGCTGGCGATAATCGAGGAGGTCGTCGAGATCGCGAATAACGATGCGGACGCTGTGGTCGATGGAGTTGATCCGGATCTCGGGCTCCGGGATGACGCGGGCATAGGCCTGGATAGGGGCCTGTCCGTTGAGGTTGACGGCGGCGTTGATAACGCATCCTCCGCGCTCGAGAGAGTAGGGCGGCGTGTCCGTCCAGCCGCCGCCCAGGTCGAGACGCGCCGGTGCACGTCCCCAGACGATCTCATCCTCGCGGAGCGCATTTTTCGGCGGTTCGACGCGCTCGTGGCCGCTCCGGACGATCGACTTTCCCAGGTGTTCGAAGGCTGCCTGCCGGGCACTGCTTCCCCAGGCGTGCGCCGACCTCTTGCCGCCAAGCGTCAGGCCCAGCGAACCAAGCCAGATCTTCTCCTTTCGGGTCAGCTTTTTTTCCGTTTCGGTCAGATTGGACCGAGTGACCGCCGGCCTTCTGCCGGCCAATCCCTTTATCGCTGTGCCCAACGTGTGCAGGATACGGGAAAGTCCCAGGCTTTCGATGTCGGTCATCGGAGCTTCCGGTCCATGACGGCGATAAGCTTCTTTCAAAATGCCGGCGAGCCAGAGCGGCTTTTCGTGAGAGGGAGACTTTTGCAGAAAAAAAGCCAGGTCCGGGGCCGAGAAACGGCTTTCCGAGCGGAAGAGACGGCTTGGTTCACTCCGCAGGGCAGCGGCACGGATCCCCAGGCGGCGGGAATGGAATGCTCCATGCGAGGCGAGCCCGGCCATATCGGCGAGGCTCAGCCGGCGGCTCTCGCGCCAGACACTCTTCTGGAGCTCAGTCGCGGACGGAAGGTTGAACAGCCAAAGCCAGGCCGGAACTTGTGACGGGCTGTCCAAAGCGGGAAAGAACCGTCCCTTCCAGACGGTCCTCTCCTCGGGGGAAAGACGTCTGTCCCAGACCTCGTCCTTTTCGACGTCCATGACCCGGAGCCATTCCTTCAAAGTCAGTCCGTTTAGCCGGCCGCCCCGGTCCCCCCGAAGGTGAAACTGGTCATCGATGTCATAACAGCGGACGAACCAGGCCTTTTTCCCGCTGCCGTCTTCACCCTCCAGGACATCTAGACAGGCCTTTTGCGGCAGGGCGAGCAGTTCGTCGACATCGACGCCGGCGACAATGTTCTCACCGCCAAGAGAAAGGGCCGCGCGCACCCTGCAGCCCTCGACCCAGGCGTCCTTCCCGATGACGGAGCCGGCGGGTCCGATCTCGGAATTGAGAACGATCGGGGCATGAGAATTCGAGATTCCCCTGTCCAGGCTGATGAGGTCGGCGCCGCTCCCCATCAGCTGGCGCATAGTGCCGAAATGCAGGAAGATGCAGCTCGGGACGGTCTCGACAAAGAACGGGATGCGGGAAAAGGCATCGTAAAGAACCCTCAGTTCTCTGTCACTCAAAGCCGAGCCGGTCCTCCGGACCTCCGCGATGTAACTTCTCTGGTCCGTATCACGGCCCATGGCGCAGCAGATTTCCCGGTAGAAATCGAGGCCCCGTCCCAGGATGAGGCCGGCGGGCCGGCCGGACCAGACGAGCTTCCCGCGGCGTTCTACCCTGGGCTTGCTGGCGGCGACAAAGCGGACAGCCGCCGCTGCATCCAAGCTCATGATGCCGATGTCGAGCACCGCCCTTCCGTGGCGGTCGATGGCGCCCTGCTTTACCTGATCCTCGACCGAGGGCTTCTGGAGGAACTTCCTCACTTCGCCGTCCGGAGAGGGACAGAAAACACCGTGGGCCGTGGCCAGCTTGGGGTCGGCGAAACAGCCGATTGCGGTGAGGCCCCGCCTGTTGAGCCGAAGGCGGGACGAGTCGAAATCCAGAAAAACGTCGCCGCTGGTGATGACGACCTGCCCGGACCCGTCCGCCGGCGCCGGGAGGGAGAGATAGCGGGGCAGCTGCCTGTCCAGGAGAGTCAGACCCAGAGCGCTGTCGGATTCTCCGGGCACCGGAATGAATATCTTGCCGCAGGGGCTGTAGGCCGGAAGACGCCGGGCGTCGCCTCCCGCGTGGACGATCAGGACGCGGACCCGGCGCAGCGCTTCCTCCCAGACCGCGGGTGAATGTTGCCTTTTATCCTTTAGCCGGAGCTCCCGGCCAATGACCTCGAGGAGGCAGAGGATAGTGTGTANNCCCGCCGCTTCCGATGCGGCGGCCGCCCGGGTCGGCGACAACAAGGATTTCCTTCACTCCGGAGATTAGCCCCAAGTCACGGCGTATCCTAAGCTGCTCCCGGTAGGCTCTGGCCTGTTCTTTATTGGCCGCCGTGACGATGAGGTAGTCCCAGCCCGGTGTCATTTTTTTCTGGCTTCGACTTGAGCCTTGATCCAGGGATAGGTGCGGGAGANNGCCCTCTTTCAACGAGATTTTGGAGGTCCATCCCAGGGAGGCGATGCGGTCATTCCGGAAATTGCGGGCGTCGACCCCGACCGGTCCCGGGACATGATTGATCCGGATGCGTTTGCCCGCGACCTCGGCAACTGTCCGGACCAGCTCGTCCACGGAGACATATTCCTGGCGGCCGATGTTGACTCCATCCTCGAGCTCCGAATGCATCAGCCGGATGATCCCGTCGAGGAGGTCGTCGATGTAGGTGTAGGCCCGCATGGCCTTACCGTCGCCCCAGGCCTCGATCTCCCCGCCGTCCGGGGTCTCAGCGACCTTCCGACAGAAGGCGGCCGGGGCCTTTTCGCGGCCGCCCTGCCATGTGCCCTCGGGACCGTAGGTGTTCTGGAAGCGGGCGATNNCGGCGTAGAGCTTCTCCCAGCCGTACTCGTTATCGGGGAGAGCAGGGTAGGCCTCCGCTTCGGAGAGCTCGGGCTCGTCGGGTTTCATGTTCCGGTAGACGCAGGCCGACGAGGAGAAGAGGTAGCGCTTAACTCCGGCCGTTGCCGCGGCGTTGGTCATGTGGATGTTGATCAGGGCG
>DQHV01000321.1:7581-11030 GCA_003524335.1 Candidatus Aminicenantota bacterium
CCATGCCGCCCATGTCGGCGGCCAGCTGGTAGACCTCGTCAAAGGGCCGGCCCTCGGGAGTCCGGACGACCCGCTCGCAGTTGGGCTGCTCCCTGAGGTCAAGGACCAGGAATTCGTCCGCCGCCGTCGGGGAGAACTCGGGATACTTGAGGTCTACGCCGCGGACCCAGTAGCCGTCTTTCTTGAGCCTCTTAACCAGGTGGCTTCCGATGAAACCGCCAGCGCCGCAGACCAATGCTGTCTTTCTCATGAAGTCGTCCTTTCGAACTCTGACTCTCCGGATATCGGCCGCCGGCCGACTAGCTAACAAACATTATCGTCGTTTTTATAGCAAAGGATCTGGGGCAAGTCAATTAAGGCTCGGGTATGGGATTCTTCACCCATTTTCGGGACACCATATCAATTTCCCAATTACTGGAATTCGGAAATTGATATGGTGTCCCCAATTTATGGACGGAATTTGCCCGTTTGTTGTTGTATTATATAGTGGACAAGATTTCTCCTGCGAGAATTGAGGCAAGGTCCGCCGGGAGGAGAGCATGGAGAACAGCAAACCTATTCCGAGCCTTTTAGGAGATAGGCGCCGCCGGGTTGGCCGTTTGGCGCTCAGGGTGATCCCGGGGCTTCTGGTAGCCATATTCATTTTATGGGGAGTCGCCACGCTTCCATGGGCTAAGGCCGCCCGCCCCAACTCGAATCCGGACAATCCAGGTCTGTCCTCTTCCTCTCCACAATCTCCGCAGAAAATCGACCGTAAACACCTCGACCAGCTGATCAGCGAAGAAAAATTCGAGGAGGCAGCCAAAGAAGCCGCGCGCCTCCGCGAAGAAGCCAAGAGCCGCGGCGATGAGCCCGGCTGGGCCTGGGCTCTGATTAAAGAAGTCCAACTCCGCATTGCCCTTCACGGCTATGAGACGTCGGTCCGCTTCCTCAAGGAAGAACCATGGCCGCAAAGCCCCGTCCAACGGGACATGCTGGAGCTCTTCTTCGCCCAATCCCTGGCAACTTATTACGATGCCTATTCCTGGGAGATCAACCGGCGCGAGAGGATGGAAGCAAAGGGCCCTGTCGACCTCAAGGCCTGGACCAAGGAGCAGATTTTCGAGGAAGCATGGAAAACCCTCCTCCGGGTTTGGGAAGACCGCGGGCGACTCCGAGACTTTCAGCCAAAGGATTTCCCCGATTTTTGGAGCGCCGGTGATTATCCGGCCGGCATTCGGAGCACTCTCCGGGATTCCGTTGTCTATCTTATGGCCCGGCTGCTTGTGGATACCGGCTTCTGGACGCCGCGGCAGACGAACGAGCTGTTTCTCTTGAACCTGGAAGAGTTGACGGGCGATCCGGCCGCCGAAAAATCCGCCGCCGATATCCTGAAATCCGCCTCCGCCCACCCGCTCGAAAGACTCCGGGCTCTGCTCGGAGAGCACGAATCTTTCTGCCGCCGCTCCGGCCGTCCGGAGGGCGCACTGGAAGCTCGCCTCGAGCGCCTGAGGGCCCTTCATGAATCCTTCACTCAACAAGAGGACCGCGGCCTCATCCGGGAACGCCTCGCCGAGTTTCTACCGAAATACCGGTCTCACCCCTGGTGGGCCATGGGTCAGGCCTTGCTGACCGAGTTTACCAGAGCCGAGGACGCACCCGACTCCCTCATCCGCGCTCGCCGTCTGGCCCAGGAAGGTGTCGAAGCCTACGCCGACTCCGCCGGCGGCCGGCGATGTCTCCACATCGTCAAGAGCATCGAAGCCCCCCACTTCTCCGTCCAGATCATGTTGACCGACGCCCCGGGGAAACGATCCATTCAGATCAGCCACCGGAACTTGGACCGCCTCTTTTTCCGGGCCTATCCGGTGGACCTCATGGAGCGGATCCGGACATCCAAAGACTACAACCTTTTCCCGGAATGGCGGGAGGCCCAGGCCGTATTGGAGAAGCAAAAGCCGGCCGCCGCCTGGAAAACCGATCTCCCGGCCACGCCAGACTTCAAAGACCACCGGACCTACGTCGATCTCCCGGCCGGGCTGGCCCCCGGATTCTATCTCGTGGCCGCGTCGGCCCGGGAGGATTTTGTCCGTAAGAAAAACTACATCGAAGCGCATCCTGCGATGGTCGCCGACCTTGTCCTGCTCAAACGCGACAGCGCCCGGGGCGGAGAAGAAGCGCTCGTCCTATCAGGGGAGGCGGGAAAACCTATCCCCGAGGCCAAGGTCGATCTCTACGCCTATGATTGGCAAAAAGGCCACACCCTGATCGAATCGCAGGTCTCCGACTCCGAAGGCCGCGCACTTTTCGCACCGCGCCGGCGCTCGGGTCCCTTCTTCCTCCTGGCTAACAAAGGGAAGGACCAAGTTCTCGATGCCTCTTATATGTATCTTTACAGCAGGGAGAAGCCGAGGGACATCTCGTCGGCCCTTATCTACACCGACCGCAGCATCTACCGGCCGGGCCAGAAGATCTACTGGAAGGTCCTCGCCTATAAAGGCCGTCCGGACAGTGGACGCTTCCAGCCGGCCGCTAACGCTCCGGCCACGGTCTGGCTGGAGGATATAAACGGCCAGCGAGTGGCGGAGTCCGTCCGGACGACGAATGAGTTCGGGACCGCGAGCGGCGAGTTTGTCATCCCGGTCGCTGGACGGCCGCTTGGCGCCTGGCGCCTCCGGGCGCAGCCGGAAGGCTATGCCCAGGTCCGCGTCGAGGAATACAAACGGCCGACTTTCGAAGTGACCATTAAGGACCCGGATAAACCGCTTCGCCTGAACCGCCCGGCCGCTCTGACGAGCGAAACCCGGTATTATTTCGGCCTTCCGGTCGCGTCCGGCACGGCGGTCTGGCAGGTGAAAAGGACGCCCGTCTATCCCCGCTGGTGGTGGTGGGAAACCGGCGGATCACAGGCCCAGATCATCGCCGGCGGCCGGAGCGCTCTCCGGGATGACGGCACGTTCGAAGTGAGCTTCACGCCCCGGGTGGACGAGCGTAAGGGTAAAGCGGAGTCCGGGCTGACCTACAGCTATACCCTGTCGGTGGACGTGACGGACGAAGGCGGAGAGACCCGCTCGGCCGCCCGTTCTTTCCGACTCGGTTTCGTGAGTGTAGAAGCCCGCATCACCGCCGAGTCCGGATTCTTCCGGAGGGAAGCGGAAAGCGCCTTCACGATCGTTCGCAGCGACCTCAACGGAACACCCAAGACGGGGAAGGGCTCATGGCGGGTGGTCAGGCTCGTCCAGCCGGAGGCAACGCTTCTTCCTGCCGATCAACCACTGCCTGAGGCCAAATCAGGCGACGATTCCAAAAAATTCCAGACCCCGGGCGACCGCCTGCGTCCGCGCTGGGAATCCGCTCCATCTCCCGAATCTATCCTCTATCTATGGAAGGAGGGGGCGGAAACAGCCAAAGGTACCGTTGAACATGATCAGAAAGGCGAAGCCGGCGTGACCGTCCGTAGCCTCGAACCG
>DQHV01000145.1 GCA_003524335.1 Candidatus Aminicenantota bacterium
CTTTTTTTAGGCCTTTTTCCCCGCCTTCTCTTCCACCAAAACAACCGCCCAACAGGCCACGGCCTTCTCCCTCCCTATGATGCCCAGGCCTTCGTTGGTCTTAGCCTTTATCCCCAGCCTGTCCCGCGCCACTCCGAGGATCGGACAGAGCGTGTCTTTCATCGTCTCGATTAAGGGGGCCAGCTTCGGTGCCTGGGCGACGACGACCACATCGGCGTTCAGAACCTCAACCCGGCAGCGTCTCAGCCTGGACATGACCTTTCCCAAAAGCAGCGTGCTCCGGATTCCTTTAAACGCCGGGTCGGTGTCGGGGAAGAGCCGGCCGATGTCGGTTTCCCCAACGGCCCCGAGCAGGGCGTCGATGAGCGCATGGACCAGGCAGTCGCCGTCGGAATGTCCAACCAGGCCCGCAGGATGAGGGATTTTGACTCCACCCAAATAGAGGTCCTTCCCCCTGGAAAGGCGATGGATGTCGTAGCCGAGCCCGATCTTAATCTTCAAGCAGAGCCTCCGCGATCTTGAGGTCGGCGGCTGTCGTGATCTTGATGTTTCGCCGGTCGCCCGGGACCACAGCCACGGGGTGCCCGGTCCTCTCCACGAGCGCCGCCTCATCCGTGCCGTAAAACCCGTCCTCCCGCGCCTTCCTCAGGGCCCGATCGAAAACCTCACGGGCAAAGGCCTGCGGCGTCTGGACGCGCTGAAGGTTCTCCCGCTCCAGGGTCCTGACAACGATTCCTCCCGCCGCCTCCTTGACGGTGTCTTCAACCGGGATCGCCGCGATAGCGGCTCCGCACTCCCTCGCTTTGGCGATCACGCGGGTGATGACTTCCCGGCTGACCAGCGGCCGGACACCGTCATGCACGAGGACGATATCGGCCGGACGGGAATCCAACCGTTCGAACCCCCGGACGACCGAATCCTGCCTTCTCTTCCCTCCGCGGACGGCGGCGACGACCTTGCCACCGGGCTTCCGGTACCGGGCCGCGTCTTCCTCCGCGGGCAGGACGAGGACGATCTCATCCACTTCCGGATGGGCGACAAACGCCTCCAGGCTCCTTTCGAGCACGGTTTTCCCGCGCAGGAGGGCGAACTGTTTGGCCGAACCGAAGCGCTTGCCGGCTCCGGCGGCGACGATGATGGCCGAGACCTTGCTCATCTCGCGTCTTCGTTGTACCGCCCGAAGATCATCTTGCCTACGGTCGTCTGGAGCACCGAGGTCACGGTGATATCGACGTTCTGGCCGATCATCCGCCGCGAGTTGTCGACGACGACCATGGTGCCGTCATCCAGGTAGCCCACGCCCTGGTCTTTCTCCTTCCCTTCTTTGAGGATAAACACCCGCATCGACTCGCCGGGCAGGACGACCGGACGCAGGGCGTTGGCCAGCTCGTTGATGTTGAGGACGGAGAGGCCGCGCAGCTTGGCCACCTTGTTGAGGTTGACGTCGTTGGTGACGATCTTGGCGTCGAGCTGCCGGGCCAGTTCGATGAGCTTGGAATCGACGTCCCGGATCTCGGGGAAGTCCATCTCCCAGATGACGACGGAGATCTGGGAGGACTTCTGAAGGTGGTTGAGGACGTCGAGCCCCCGCCGGCCCCGCTGCCTCTTCAGGCCGTCGGAGGAATCGGCTATGAACTGCAGCTCCTTGAGGACGAACTGGGGAATGACCAGGGTCCCTTCGATAAAGCCTGTATCGCAGAGGTCGGTGATGCGGCCGTCGATGATGACGCTCGTATCCAGAAGCTTGTAGCTCCGGCCGCCGCTTTTCTCTTTGAAGAAGCGGAAGACGTGGGCGGGGTCGAGCCACTCCGACTTCTGCACTCCCACCAGGAACCCGATGTACGGCATGATGATGAGGAAGAAGATGCGGATGAAGAGCGCAGTCGGGGCGTCGTCGGTGATGTTCTTGTAGACCGCGCCCAGGCTCCAGCCCAGAAAAACACCCGCGTAGGTCCCTATGGTCGAGCTCCAGATCACCTTGAACTGGGTCCGCCGGATCCGGGTCTCGAGATACATGATGATCCCCCCGACGATGAAGGCAATGGCCGCGCCGGCGGGCCGGGGCAGCCGGAAGAGGGGGAAGAAATATCCGGCGGCCGTAATGCAGCCGATGATGAAGAAGCGGAAGACATGAATGCCCATTGTATAAATCCTTATTATGAAAATATGAGGGGTGACGCCTCTTTGATGTTCTGGATGCCAAGAAGACGCGCCTTGGGAAGGTCCTCCCTCTCCAACATGGCCAGGTTGCCCTTGGGCAGGAGGACGGTCTCAAAGCCGAGGGAGAGGGCCTCCTTGATCCGGGCCAGGGGGCTCGAGACCGAACGGACCTCGCCGCTCAGGCCGACCTCCCCGAAGACAACGACGTCCCGGGGGAGGGCCCTGTTCTTAAGACAGGAGATGACGGCCAGGATAACCCCCAAGTCGGCCGCCGGCTCCTCGATCTGGAGACCGCCGGCGACGTTGAGGTAGATATCCTGGCCTCCGAAGCTTGCCCTCATCTTCTTCTCGATGACGGCCAGGAGCAGGGATGTCCGGAAGTGGTCGAGCCCTATAGTCATCCGCCTGGGATTCCCGGCGAACAGGGTCGGAGAGACCAGCGCCTGGACCTCGGCGAGCAGCGGCCGCGATCCCTTGATCGTCGAGACGACCACACTCCCCGATTCCTCGGCCGGCCGCTCCTTGAGGAAGAAGGCCGACGGGTTGAGGATCGCCTGGAGTCCCGACGCCGTCATCTCGAAGATGGCCAGCTCGGAGACCGGCCCGAACCGGTTTTTGAGAGCCCTCAGAACCCGGTAGCTGTGGTCCCGTTCGCCTTCGAACAGGAGGACGACATCGACCATGTGCTCGAGGGATTTCGGGCCGGCCAGCGAACCCTCCTTGGTGATGTGCCCGATGAGGAAAGAGGAGACGTTGTTCTTTTTGGCGAAGCGGAAGATCTCGTTCGCCGCCTCGCGCACCTGGCTGATGGTCCCGGGGCTTGAAGAGAGCTTGGCGGAGAAAACGGTCTGGACCGAATCCACGACGAACACGCGGGGCCGGATCTTCTCGGCCTGGGCGATGATGCGCTCCATGTTGGTCTCGGCCAGGAGATACAGCTCTCCGTCGCGAACGCCCAGCCGGTCGCCGCGGATCTTGATCTGCTCCAGCGACTCTTCGCCGGAGACGTAGAGGACCCGCTCGCCCTGGGCGGCGAAATCCCGGCAGACCTGGAGAAGGAGGGTGGATTTTCCGATCCCCGGCTCCCCGCCGATCAAAACCAGCGAACCGAGGACGACCCCGCCTCCCAGGACCTTGTTGAATTCGTCGGCCGGAATCTGGATCCTCTGCTTGGCGCCTTCCTTGATATCCCGGTAAAGAAGCGCTTCGGAAGGCGGAAAGGAATATTCGGCCGCCGGGGCTGTCTCTTCGGCCTCCTCGACCATCGTGTTCCACTCGCCGCAGCCCGGACAGCGGCCCAACCATTTGGGCGAACGGGTACCGCAGGTCTGGCAGATGAAGACCGTCTTCAACTTGTCCTTCATCGCGTTCCCAGGCCGAGGCCGAAATAGATCTCCCGCCGGGAATCCGACCCGAGGTCATCAATTCCCAGCACTAAGTGCAAGTATCTGAGGAGGGCAAACTGGCTGGTCAGGCGAAGATGCGGGCCGCCGTCCCGCTCGAAATCGAACCCCTCCAGGCTGAACATCAAGCGGTCGCCCAGGACCAGGAAGTCGACGCCGGCCCCGAATTCCGATTCGATGATCCCGGCCCGCGGGGCCACTGCGCCCAGGCGCATCCCGGCCTGGACGGAATAGACGAATCCTTTCTGCCGCGGGTCATCGACGACCTGTCCTAACAGGAAGCTCCGGGGGGTCAGGTAGAAGCCGGCGCTGATTGTGCCTTTGTACTTCCGGGTTTCGTTGAGGTAGTCGGCCCGGAAGTGGCCCGTCGCCCGCATCTGGCTCAACGGCTCCACGGTCCTCTTGACCGTGCCGAGAGTTTCCCTGGCTTCCTCGTAGAGTTTAGGGTCCTGGACCAGTTTCCCCACGGTCCCCTCGCCCCTGTCGATCTTCTCGAGAGAATTCCGGAGGAGCCGGACGGATTCCTGAAGCTCGGTGAGCACGTCCTCCAGCTTCTGGAGGTTCGATTTAATGCTCTCCTGGTTCTCAGCGGCGATGCCCTTTACAGCCCGGAGAGTCTCGTCGAGGCTCAGAGAGACGGCGCCGAGCTTCTGGTCGAATTCCTGGGCGACCCGGGAAGCGCTCCGGATGCCCGTTTCGAGCCCCCCTTTGTTCGCGGCTAAGAATTCACCCAGTTCCTGGGTGAAGGCGTTCAGGTTTTTCAGGATGCCGGACAGGTTTTGCTGGGCTTCCTCGTCGGTTATCTTGCGGATCGACTGGCTGACGGCTTTGAGCTCATCACCGATTGATGCGGCCAGGCTGCCTATCTGATCGAAGCCGATGGCCGCGCTGGCCTCGATAGTCTCTCCCGGCTTTAGAAACTCGGCCTGCTCGCTGGGGCTTATCTCGATGTATCTTTCCCCGACGAGCCCGATAGAAGCCAGGGTCGCCCGGGAGCCTTTGGGGACCTGGTACTTGGGCCAGATGGCCAGAACGACCCGGGCTTTACGTTGATCCAGGCGGATATCCTTGACATAGCCGATTTTGACGCCGGCCAGCCTTGCAGCGGCGTGCTTTTCCAGCCCGGTGGCCGTAGGGAAAAGGACAGAGAGGTCATAACCCGGCTTCTGAAACCAGGTCGACATATCGCCGGCGATGAAGATGAGTGCGGCCAGGATCAGGAACGTCCCGGCCAAGAAGATTCCAATCTTGATTTCGCGTCGCATCTTATGACCTCACTCGTTACCAATCCTTGATCGGCCCGTCGGCCTGCCCGTGGATGAACTGCTGGATGAACGGGCTCCTCGAATTCCTGGTCTCCTCGGGTGTCCCGACCTCGATGATCTCGCCGTTATAGAGCATGGCGATCCGGTCGGCGATCTTGTACGAGCTGACCATATCATGGGTGATGACCACGGAGGTGATCCCCAGATCTATCTTCAGCTTGTTGATCAAGTCGTTGATGGCGTCCGCCCGGATGGGGTCGATACCTGTAGAGGGCTCGTCGTAGAGCATAATCTCCGGCCGGTAGGCGATGGCCCGGGCCAGGCCGACTCTTTTTTTCATCCCCCCGCTGAGTTCGAAGGGCATGAGGCAGTCGGCATCGTTGAGTCCCACCAGGGCCAGGCTCTCCGCTACCCGTTTCCGGGTTTCCTCCTCGCTCGAACGCGTGTATCGCTCCAGGCCGAAGCGGACGTTTTCGGCCACGGTCATGGAATCGAACAGGGCCGCCCCTTGGAACAGCAGGCCGAATTTTCTGGTGACTCGCATCAGCTCGTCGTCGTCAAGACGAGTGATCTCGACATCATCGATGTATATCTCCCCGGAGTCGGGCTTGAGGAGGCCGATCAGGTGCTTGATGAGGACGCTCTTGCCCGAGCCGCTCTGGCCGATGACGACCATCGTCTCGCCTTTCTCGATGGTCAGGCTGACTCCGCGCAAGACTTCTTTTGGCCCGAAGGACTTGTGGAGATCGATGATGCGGATCATGTCAACCGCCTTTGAGCGTGGACGGAAGCAGCTTGCTGATGAAAAAATTGAGGATCAGGATCGAGATGCTGGAGATGACGACCGTACGCGTTGTCGCCCGGCCGACCCCCTCTGCGCCTCCCTCGGTCTCCATACCCTGCCAGCAGCCGACGATGGCGATGACGACGCCGAAAACGCACGACTTGATCAGCCCGGTGGCGACATCCCAGATCTCCAGGTACATCAAGGTGTTCTGGACGTACATCACTCGGTTGACCCCCATCAGGACGACATTGTAGAAATACCCGCAGAGGATACCGATGATGTCGCCGTAGAGGACTAAGCAGGGCAGCATGAAAAACGCGGCCAGCGTCCGGGGAACGACGAGATAGCGGATGGGGTTGGCGCCGAGGCTGTGCAGGGCGTCAATCTGTTCGGTGATCTTCATGGTCCCGATCTCCGCCGCCATGGACGACCCGACGCGCCCCGAGATCATCAGCCCAACCAGGATGGGGATCAGTTCCTTGGCCAGTCCAAGGGTTATGATCGGACCCGCGAAGGCCTCCGACCCGGGACCGATGTAGCGGTGGAAACCGGTGTACGTCTGGAACCCGAAGACCAGCCCGCCGAAGGCGGCGGTCAGAGAGACGACGGGCATCGACCGCACGCCGATCTCCTCGAGCTGCTGGAGCAGGATCTGGTGCTCGCGCGGTCTCCGGAAGAGGTTCTTCAACGTCTTGAAGAACAGCCAGCCGACGGCGCCGAGCTGCTCGAACGCGGAGAGCAGGAGAGCGTTCGGGGACAGGCTGGCCATCTCAGGCTTCCGGATGGTGGAAATCCAGGTCGGCGTTGGCGAAGCGGGCGTACTTGTTGAAGAAGGCAAGCTTGAGCATATCGGTCGGGCCGTTGCGCTGCTTGGCGA
>DQHV01000018.1 GCA_003524335.1 Candidatus Aminicenantota bacterium
TGTGGGCCCCGAGCGGGTTCGACGACGTGTTCGATTTCGGGTTCGACCGGCTCTCCGCGGAGAACGTCCTGCGCGTCGCCTTCTTCGTCCTCTTCCCCGTCTTCTACTACGTCTTTCTCCACGGGGCGTACGGGCAGACCTTCGGGAAGATGGCGCTGCGGATCAGGGTGCTGAACGAGGATGGAACCCCCCTCGACTACCGGAAGGCGTTCCTGCGATGGCTCGGGTATTTCCTGTGCGATCTGACGCTCAACATCGGATACCTGTGGGCCGCGTTCGACCCGCGCAAGCAGGGGCTGCATGACAAGGTCTGCAGGACGATCGTCGTCCACGAGAACTCCCGGACCGGCGCTTGACAGGCTCGATCCGGTGTCATTACAATTGGTTCTTTCTTAAGCGTGGCCCTTTAGCTCAGATGGTAGAGCAGAGGACTGAAAATCCTCGTGTCCCCAGTTCAATTCTGGGAGGGGCCACCATGAAATCCCCAAGGACGGGGCCTTCCGGCTCCGTCCTTTTTTAAGGAAGGCGAACCATGTGCGAGTTCTGCCACAAGCACGGCGAGGGGAAGAAGTGGTACCTGAGGGCCGAGAACTACTCCGAGGACCTCCTGAGCGACCTCCGGAAGAGGAGATTCATCGAGGAGTTCGTATCGGAGCCCGAGGGACTCCGGGAAGACATGGAGAAGATCGAGAAGTTGGACCGGGCGCCCGCCTTCGTCCGGCGGGCCGTGGGTCGGGTCGTCTCGAATCGGCAAAAGCGGATCCACTACGGCCAGGTGGTGCCGATCGAGGACCTCGAGAGGATCCTCGGGTTCGTCAACTCCATCGTCCGCCTGCCCTGCGTCTGCCGCAAGGTCAACCTGGGCAAGGAAAAACGGTACTGCTACGGGGTAAGCATCGCTCCCGAAGGCGGGAAGCTGCTTCAGATCATCGACGGCCTGGAAAAAAGCTACCTGAAAGGTCCCGACACCCTGGGATTCGAGACCCTGTCGAAGGAGGAAGCCCTTACGGCGCTGCGCGAGCACGAGGATGAGGGCCTCTGCCACACCGTCTGGACCTTCGTCACGCCCTTCATCGGCGGCCTCTGCAACTGCTCGCTCCCGGGCTGCATGGCCATGAAGGCGACCTTGACCCACAGGACGCCGGTCATGTTCCGGGCCGAGTATGTGGCCGCGGTCGATGAGGACGCGTGCGCCGGCTGCGGCCAGTGCGCCAAGATCTGTCCGTTCGACGCCTTCCTGCCGCAGAAGCGCAAGGCCAAGGCCCGCGTCGACCGGAGCAAATGTTACGGCTGCGGCGTCTGCCGGATCACCTGCGTCAAGAACGCGATCGCGCTCGTCGACCGCGCCGCCGTCCCCGAAGCCGCTGGTCTTTGGCTTTGATCACCGCTTCTTCTTCTTGACCGGCGCGACCCAGTTCTCGATGAACTTCTTCGGGCCGCCCTCGTGTTCCTCGACCAGGGCCTGGAAGATCGCCTTGAGGTGGTCGTAGGGGAGCGTCCCGATGATCATCCGGTTGTTGATGATCAGGGTCGGCGTCGAGCGGATCCCGAAGGGGTGCTCGTCGGAGGTCTTTTCGTATTCCTTGCCGGTCTCGACCTGGGCCCGGATCGTCTCCCGCGCCGCGGGATCGTCCAGGGCCGCCTCGACCCCGTATCTCCGAGCCAGCTCGCGGCGCCACAGGGGGTCGCGCGCCGCCCGGAAATTAGCCCAGACCTCGTCGTGGATGGCCTTGAACTTCGACGGGTCATAGGTCGCGATATAGGCCAGCTCGCAGGCGCCCGGGTGCAGCTTGGCCTTTTTCGGGACGACCTCGTTGCACAGCCCCTCGAGGGGGAAGAACTGGAAAACGACATTGATCCGGCCCTTGAATTCCTCCTTGAGCCGCTCGAGCTGCTGGTTGAGGTAGAGGCAGTCGGAGCAGAGGAGGTCGCCGTACTCGATGACCTGGATGGGCGCGTCCTCGAACTGTTCGCCGGCCCGGGCCGTCCAGAACGGTGAGATGAAGCTCGGGTTCTGGACCTCGGTTAGACTGTAATATTCCTTGACGACCTTCATAGCCACGCCTCCGAACTGGGCCGCTCTCTTGGCCTCATAGAAAAGCTGGAACCCGTAGGCTCCGGCCAGCGCCAGGACGGCGGAGACGGCGAGAAACTTGACCGAGGGAAAATTCCGGGCTAAGCCGTATCTCCAGAAGAGGANNAAGACGGAATAGATGAAGAGCCCGATAACCCCCAGCGCATTGAAAAAGGACAGGAACTTGTTGGTCCGCTCGAAGGCCGCTGAAGGGAACAGGGCGCCCAAGACGACCAGCAGGCCCGCGCACAGGCCGAAGTAGCCCATCGGGACGCCGCGGAAATGGGCGATCGGCGAATAGGCCGCGCTGTCGCAGTTGAAGAAGGCGCTGATGTCGCAGAAGGACCCCCGGAAAATCGACTCCGGGAAATTGGCGTTGAAGAAGTGCTGGACGGTCAGGACCGAGGCGGTGATCATCCCGGCCCCGGCGAGGAAGCTCCAGAACCGCCTCCAGCTCGAGCCCTCAACCGTCAATGACCGGGCCACGTCCGACCTCCTTCTTTTAATGAGCGGCCATTATAGCACAGCCGCGGAGAAGCACGGGTCAGGGTTTGGCCAGTTCTTTTTTCGGAAGGGGAAGAACGCCGGCCAACTCGCCGATGACGTTGATGAGCTCCGCATTCGAGGGAACGACGATCTTGGCATTGTGCATCAGCGCCTTTTCGACGGTTTCCAGACGCCTCAGGAGCTGGGCGTTGCCGACGAAATACTGCTGGGCCGCCTCGTTGACCAGCTTGATGGCCTGGGCCTCGCCCTCGGCCTCCAGAACCCTGGCCTGTTTGACGCCGTCGGCTTTCTTGATCTCTGCCCGCCGCGCGCCGTCCGCCACGGTCTCCGTCGCCGTAGCGAAATCGATGGCGGCAATTTTCTCGTTCTCGGCCTTGACCACCTTGTTCATCGTCTCCTGGACGTCCTTGGGCGGGTCGATCTCCTTGAGCTCGGTCCGGACGATATCGATCCCCCAGCTCTTGGTCTCCTCGCGCAGAGTTTTCTGCAGCTCGGAGTTGATCTTGCCGCGCTCGCTGTTGGCCGATTTCAGGGTCAGGGTGCCGATAATGTTGCGCAGGGTCGTCCGCGCCAGGTTGACGATCTGCCACTGGTAATTGTAGACGTTGTACAGGGAGTTTTTGACGTTCTCCTCCTCGTCCTTAACCTTGAAATACACCTGGGCGTCGACCCGGGCGTTCAGGTTGTCGTTGGTGATGATNNACCCGGTACATCTTCTCGATCCCCGGGATGACCCAGTGAAAACCGGGCCTCCCGAATCTCTGATACTTCCCGAGCCGTTCGATCAGCCCCCGGTGGGTCGGCCGGACGATCCGGATCCCGCCGAAGAAGAGAAGAATGATGAGAGCACCGATAAAATACGCGGCATTGATCATTGGGTCCTCCACGATGATGATTCCTTCCTGTGATGGGTTATCTTACGCGACCGCCAGAAAAAATTCAAAAAATCCATTGACCACACTGTCCGTCAGGTAACAAGGCAGCTGGCAAATAACTACACTTTGCGCTTGAGGAAGGAGCGGTACTTGGAGAGGGAGGGCGCCATCCTGTCCTGGATGACGATGTCAAAGAGATACTCTCCCTTCTCCACTGTCCGGTAGGGGATCTCGAACTCAACGTTCTTCTTGTCGAGGAGCTCTTCCTCGGTCTCCTCGAGAACCTTGGATTCTTCGATAGTATCGATCCTCTTGCGATCGAGGTAGACGTTGACTTTGAAGGCAAACTCCGCCCTGAAGTTCTCATCAAAGCTGATCCGGCTGACGGGAACGATGATCCGCAATCCGGCAGCGGAGAACTCGGGTTTGAACCGGAACCGCCGCTCGATGTCTTCCTTGAAATCTTCCGAGACCCAGTTGAGCTTGGCCCATTCCAGGACCTCGAAGAAGTGCGGGTCGAAGTTTTCCATCCGCCAGCTCCCGCCGCCCGACTTGCTGAACGCCACATAGGCGCGGTAGCGATCGTAGATCCATTGCTCCATCGTCCAATCTTCAGCCTGCGGCCGGTAGCGGGACCCGTCGTGGCTCACGGTCTCATTGTCGGGCGACATGAAGTAGATAACGTCCGGAGGGCCCAGCACGATGAACACCCGGCCGCGTTCCTCGTTCCAGCCGGTGCGGGATTTATCTTCATCCTCTCCTCGGGACTCATATCCGCGCCGCGGATTAAATGTTCCGAACCACATGTTGGCATACCGGACCCGCTCCTCGAACTCCAGTTTAGCCTCATTCTCTTCGGTCCCGGGGTCGGGGTCGCGGATCTGCCAAAATTCCTCGATGAACTCCTCTTTAGAGGCGTTGTCGGGGAGGGATTTCCAAATTTTATTTTCCTCGCCGGTCATTATCAGGCGGGCCTTCTCATAAAAGGCCTCGATGACGGGGTCTCGGGCGACCTTTACCCCGGGAGACGTGGAACAGGAGATTGCCCAGAGCAGGACCAGAGTTATCCCCACAAGCCGGGACCCGAGAACAAGACGGAACCGCTCCATGGAAGGCTCCTAGAATGGGCTCAAAAACGTACTAATTATGATACAACATCAGCAAGAAATATGCCATATGGCCCCCTGCCTTAATGTTGCATTCGCGGGGAGAAAATGAAAAAATAACCACGCGACGGACATACTGTTGACAGGGAGGTAAGGGCCATGGCGAAGGTCTATTATGTCGGAGACTGGGCCATCATGACGGGCCCCGTGTTCATCGAGACTCCGTTCTACCAGTCGACCAAGGGAGCGGAAATCTTCAACTACGGAAAGTGGCTCAAGGAGGCCCTGGAATCCTCGGGCCGGCACCGTGTCGAGAGTGTCCCCACCTGGGATTTCTACAACCGGCTGGGGCCGGGCGATTATGAAAAGATCCTGGAGGATTACGACGTCCTGGTCTTCAGCGACATCGACGCCAAGCTCTTCCAGCTGGC
>DQHV01000268.1 GCA_003524335.1 Candidatus Aminicenantota bacterium
AAGTGCCCGCCCTCCCGTGGTTACCCACTAAACGTCATAGAGCCGAACCGCGTTGACAGGGGAGGGGGGCGGTGATAACATGGGCGGCTCAAATGAAGAAAAATTGGGTCCGCCTCGGCCTCATCGGCGCACTCACCCTGATTTTCCTTTTCTTCTTCTTCCGCAGCGTGGACTGGCGGGNNCAACATCCCCCTCTTCATCGTGAGTGTCTTCCTGGCGCCACTCCATCTCGTCACCCGTTCGCTGCGCTGGGACTACTTAATCAGGCACGAGAAGAAAGGCGTACCCTTTTACAGCTTCTTCGCCGCCAACACCGTGGGTTTCACTGTCAACGCCGTCTTCCCGGGCCGGCTCGGCGAGCTGGTCCGACCCCTCTACCTGGCCCAGAAGGAAAATATCAAGAAAGGGTTCTGTTTCGGGACGATCGTCGTCGAGCGCACCTTTGATACCTTTACCATGTGTTTCTTTCTGGGCGTTTTCCTGCTGGCCCGCCCGCTCTTCATTTCGCGTTTCCAGGCGGGGGCCGAGGGCTATGCGAGCCTCAGGCTCTGGGGGATCGTCGGCCTCGCCCTGACCGTCTTTCTCCTGGCTTTTATCCTCTCGATGTACTTTTCCCGGGAAAAGACCCTGGCCTTCATCGCCCGCCTCCTCAAGCCCTTTCCCGAGAAGATCTCCCATAAGGTCCTGGCGATCTCCGAGGAGTTCATCTGCGGGCTCAAGTTCTTCCACTCTATGCAGAACCTCCTTATGTACACGCTTTACTCGTTCGTCGTCTGGCTGGGGATTATATTGTTATATTGGGTTTTCTTCCTGGCCTTCGGGATTAAGCTTTCCTATTTCCTGCTCGTCCCCTATGTTTTCCTGACCATGGTCGGCGCCTCCATCCCCACACCCGGCATGGTCGGCGGCTTCCATTACTTCTCCCGGCTGGGGATGACCTCCCTTTATAAAATCGACCCCAACCTGGCTGTCGGCGTCACCATCCTTGTCCATGCCCTCCAGATTGTGGTGACATCCGTCCTCGGATATGCTATATTGTGGAAAGAGGGCATGTCCCTCTTCCAGCTCAAGAGGTTAGGAGAAAAGGCCGAGCCATGAAGTGTCCTTTCTGCAGTCATCCGGAAAGCAAGGTGATCGACTCCCGGGAGAGCAAAAAAGGCCTGTCTATTCGCCGGCGCCGGGAATGCTTCTCCTGCCGGAGGCGGTTCACCACCTATGAAAAGATCGAGGAGATCCCCTATATGGTCGTCAAGAAGGACGGCAGCCGCCAGCCTTTCGACGGCCAGAAGCTGCTGCGCGGCTTGCTGAAGGCCTGCGAGAAGCGGCCGATCCCGGTCCGCAAGCTCGAGGAAATCGTCGAGGAGCTCGAGAACAAAGTCCAGGAAAGGCCGGACAAGGAGATCAAAGCCTCGGAGATCGGCCACCATGTGATGGAAAAGCTCAAGGCCCTCGACAAGGTGGCCTATGTCCGGTTTGCTTCGGTCTACCGGGAGTTCAAGGACGTAATGGAATTTAAGCAGGAGCTGGAAACCCTGCTCAAGGAAAGATAACTCTTCCGCCTCCCATGATCCGCAAGATAAAGCCCGTCTCCCGCATCATCAAGATCAGCACCGAGATCGACCGGATCAAGCGCGCCCCGGTTCCCCGGGGAGACCGGTTCCTGGACCTGGATGAGAACTGGATCCCCCGGGTGGACGTCTACGAGAAGCCCCGGGAGATCATCGTCGAGGCTGAGATCCCGGGCGTCCCCCAGGCCGACATCATCATCACCGTGCAGAGCAGCCGGGTGGAGATCAGGGGGATGAAGAAAGAGCAAATCCCCTCGGAAAAAATCCACTACCTTCGCCTGGAGAGGGAGTTCGGGAGCTTCCGCCGTTTGGTGGCCCTTCCCGCCGCGGTGCTCCCGGACCGAGCCAAGGCGTTTCTGCAGAACGGGGTGCTGACCCTGCGCTTGATAAGGTATAGGCCCGAAGAGGACAAGGAGACCGTCGTCACCATCCGCAAGGATGAGGAATAAACCCGGAGGATAATCATGGCCGAGAAGGACATCAAGAACGGCGAAGCGCTGGATGAGCTGATCGAAGAGCGCGACCAGAAGCTGCAGATCCCGTCCAAGCTGCCCGTCCTGCTGCTGCGCGACATGGTTGTCTTCCCCTACATGATCGCCCCGCTTTTCGTAGGCCGGGAGAAGTCCAAGAACGCCATCGACCATTCGCTCTCCACCCACCGCATGATCCTCCTCCTGACCCAGAAAGATATGGAGGTCGAGGACCCGAAGAGGGAAGACGTCTACGACGTCGGCACGGTCGCCCTGATCATGCGGATGCTTAAGCTCCCCGACGGAAGGGTCCGCATCCTGGCCCAGGGCCTGATCCGGGCCAGGATCGAATCCTTTGAAGATGAACAGGGATTCATCCAGGCCCAGGTAGCGGTCATCCACGAGCCCGAGCTTACGGACAAGACGATCGAAGCGGAGGCCCTGATCCGCAATGTCCGGAACGGCCTGGAGAAAGCCACTTCGCTGGGAAAGAACCTTCCGCCCGAGGTCCTGATCATCGCCGCCAATGTCGAGGAGATGGGCCGCCTGGCCGACCTCACCGCCGCCAACCTCGAGCTCAAAGTGGATGAGTCCCAGAAGATCCTTGAGGTCGTCGACCCCTCCCAGCGCCTGAAGCGGGTCTACGAGCTTCTGACTAAAGAGCTCGAACTCCTGGACATGCAGACCAAGATCAGCACCGAGGCCAAGGGGGAGATGGACAAGCTGCAGAGGCAGTACTTTTTGCGGCAGCAGATGAAGGCCATCCAGAAAGAGCTGGGAGAAGGGACCGAGCTCCAGGAGGAGATCAAGGCCTACCAGGAAAAATTGGCCAAGTTGAAGGTGGCCGAAGAGGTGCGGGAGGAGCTCGAGAAGCAGATCATCCGGCTCGCCCAGATGCACCCCGAGTCGGCCGAAACGGCCGTCGTCCGGACCTATCTCGACTGGATGTTCACCCTCCCCTGGGACAAGACCACGATCGACAACCTCGACCTGCGGAAGGCGAAAAAAATTTTGGACGAGGACCATTATGGACTGGAAAAGGTCAAGGAGAGAATCCTCGAGTACCTCGCCGTCCGGTCGCTCTCCAAGAAAATTAAGGGGCCTATTCTGTGCTTCGTCGGCCCCCCCGGAGTAGGGAAGACCTCGCTCGGCCGGAGCATCGCCCGCGCCCTGGGCCGGCAGTTCATCCGCATCTCGCTCGGCGGCGTCCGGGACGAGGCGGAGATCCGCGGCCACCGGCGCACNNGTCATGTTCATCACCACGGCGAACCTCCTCGACCCCATCCAACCCGCCTTCCGGGACCGGATGGAAATCCTCGACCTGCCGGGCTACATGGAGGAGGAGAAGCTTCAGATCGCGCTCCAGCACCTTGTGCCCAAACAGGTCAGAGAGCACGCCCTGACCGAAAAGCTGATTGCCTTCACCGAGGGCGCCATCAAGAAGATCATCGCCCTCTACACCCGCGAAGCCGGTGTGCGC
>DQHV01000250.1 GCA_003524335.1 Candidatus Aminicenantota bacterium
CCCAGTTCCAACCCCTGCCGGCCGTCCGCCGTGGAGACGACGGAAAAACCCTCCGCCTCCAGGGCGATGGTTAACGTCTTGCGCAGGGCTTCGTCGTCTTCGATGAGCAAGATCCGCTTCATGTTCGTTTATCCTCCGGAAAAATGAGCCGGAATGTGCTCCCCCTATCGGGCCGGCTCTCGACGCAGACTTCGCCGCGGTGAGCGTCCATGATGTGCTTGACGATCTTCAGGCCGAGGCCGACTCCCTTGGGATTAACCAGAGCCGCTTCGGGTGAGCGGTAGAATTTATCGAAGATCCTNNGCGTCCCGGTCGACGGTCAAGAAGACCGCATCCGGGGGGAATCTCAGCTGCAGCCTGAAACCCGCCTCCTCCATCCGGTAGCGCAAAACCTTGACCGCCTCCTCGACAAGCGGCCGGACTTCTGTCCTCTCGAAACGATACACCTTGGTCTGCTGCTCGATCTTCCCGAAATCGAGGATGTTGTGGAGGAGCCTGGACAGTCGGCCGCTCTCCGAGGCCAGGACGCCGACAAGCTCCTCCCTCTTGACTTTATCCCTGACCCTCCCTTCCTGGAGGAGCTCGGTCAAACCCTGGATCGAGCTCAGCGGCGTCCGCAGCTCATGGGAAACCGTGGAGATGAACTCCGTCTTGAGGCGGTTGAGCTCGTCCAATTTCTCCTTGGAGGCCCGCTCATAGATGACCTCCTCCTGAAGCCGCAGCATCTCCAGGCTCAGGGCGAGCTCGCCGGCCAGAGTCGAAAGGAGGTCGATGTCGTCCCGGGAATATTTCTGGCCCGACCTTTTTTCCCCCAGGATCAGGAAGCCCTTGAGGGCGGGCGACTGGAAAGGCAAAGGAAAGATGATATCGGCGGAGCTCCGGGAAAGGAGGTCATCCCGGGAAAAATCAATCCCCTCTTCCGTGCGGGTGGCGCCGCGGCGGGCGCAAATTTGGCCGGAGGGCCAGACCAGGAGGCCCGAAGGGTCTTCCCCATCCTTCAGGCCCCGCGAATAGAGCAGACGATGCCCCTCCGGTCCCACCTCTTCCACCACCATCGCCAGCCGCTCCATCGGGATGACGGTCTCGACGCACCCGGCAAATTCGGCGATCAGGACCTGCCCGCTCACCGCCTTCTGGCTCATCTCGCTGAACTGGAGGATGGCCCCCCTGTAATCATAGCTCTGGCGGAAAAACGTCTTGTCGACAAGCTCCTGGATTTTCCGCCTGGCCGGATGAAAGGCCAGAGCCGCAAGAACGGCGCTTCCCAATGAGACAAACGTTTCCCGGACAACAAAGACCCTGGAAAAAAGGTCCTGCAGCACGCGGACGGAAAAGAGGTAGAGGCTGACCGTGAAGATCGTCAGCAGAGAATAGACCAGGCTGCGGTTGATGACGACCTCGACGTCCAAGAACCGCGAACGGAGTATTGAAAGAGCAAAGGCGAGGGGGATGAAGATGAAGAAGACCGATGACGTCTCCTCGTTGACGAGAGGCTTGAGCCTGATAACGGTGGGGATCTGGTAGATGAAAATAAAGGGGCCGAGGCCAAACAGCAGGCCGAGGAAGACCCATTTGAGCTGGGCCCTATTCTCTTCCAGTGCGGCGCGTCGATAGGCCAGGATGAAATGAAAAACGGCCAGGAGAAGGAGGATGATCATGTAGGAACGAAAAACTTGAAAGCCGGCGATATAAATCCGGAAGACGGAGAGCGANNCGCGGCGCCACCTCCGGGAGGAAAAGGAGAGGGAAAAATGGAAGAGGAGAGCCGGGGCCAGAGGATAAAAAAAGTAGAAGAAGACGACGGGAATATAGGAGAACCAGCCGTGCCCCAGGATGTAGGTTCCGCCGCTGAGGATAAGTGGATAGGCAAAGACTATCGCCAGCCAAAAGAGCAGGCGCGCCTTGGGGTCTTCCCATCTCAGGATGAAGACGGTGAATCCGATCAAATAACAGAACAGGCCGATGAAAAGATAGATCAAGGGGAAGGGCACTGTGCTGTAGAAGGCGGTGATCTGGGCGCGCACGGATTCGACATCCCCGCCGCGGCGCAGTGAGAAAGTCGCCCAGTCGCCGATCTTCTTCTGAGTCAGGACGAACTCGACGTCCTTCGGCTTCTGGATCTCGACATCGTCGACCCGGACGAGGTCTCGGGCTTGGATTCCGTCGGGAAGGCCGGGCCGGGAGCGGAGCAGGAAAAACCCGTAGAGGCTGAGCGCCGCCAGGATCAGACCGGCCGACAGGGAAAGAGTGACGAAGAGCGGAGGTTTCTGCCTCATCCCCAATTCCGGGCCAGACTATAGCACCAAGGAAGAAGTCAAGTCAACGCAGCGGAGGCTTAGTCCTAATCGAAGGGCGGGCGGCAGGCTTTGACGCAGACACCGCAGATGAACTGGCCGACAATGCCCAAACGCTTGAATTCCTTGAGCTTTTCAAAACAGGCAAAGTGATCAAAATCCTTGGGGTTTGGCCGGATGGCGGCCGCCGGACAGCCGGCCAGGCAATTGAAACAGCCGCCGCAATCCCTGTCCAGGGGTTGATCGGGCTCGAGGGGCATGTCGGTAAGGACCGTGGCCAGCCGGAACTGGCAGCCGAATTCCGGATGGACCAGGAGGTTGTTGCGGCCGATCCAGCCCAACCCGGCCAGCCGTCCCACTTTTTTGTGCGAGAGATGGGCCCGCTGGTTTTCCCAATCGATGATCTGAGAGGCCGCGATCGGAAGGGCCCTGAAACCGCGGTCCCGGATGAACACGGCCAGGAGGAAGGCCCCCCGGTCGAGAAAAAAGTTGAGCTGGCGGTAGTGATGGAGATAGAGGGCTGTCGGACGGTCGTCGATATCGGCGAGCACTGTATCCAAGACCCTCTTGCCGATGGCGATGCCGCGATGAAGACTGTTTTTCAGGTCTTCATGCAATAGGAATTCTACTCGGATCGGAACGATATCGGCGACGCCGAAAAGCTCGATCCCGATGTCGCGGGAGAAGTTTCGCAAGGTTTCCTTGTGCTCGGCATCGTTTTGCACGGGTCCATTGTAGCGGCGCATGGGTTAGGGTGTCAACGCGGGTTGACTCTGTTTCCGGATTGGGATATATCAGACCGTGAATTCGGACGACTTAGGAGAGATCATGACTGAAAAGACCCTGGCCATAATAAAGCCCGATGCCGTCAAGAAGAAGGTCGTGGGCAAGATCATCCAGCGGATCGAGGATGAGGGCTTCGAGATCATGAGCATGAAGATGCTTCATCCGACGAAGGAGGAAGCCAAGGGATTCTATATCGTTCATAAAGACAAAAAATTCCACGACAGCCTGACGGACTTCATGTCGTCCGGCGAAATCGTGGTCATGCTGCTGGAACGGGAGAATGCCATCGCCCATTGGCGGGAGGTGATGGGAGCGACTGACCCGGCGCTGGCCAAACCGGGGACGATCCGGCACGACTTCGGGTTTTCCGTGGAGAGGAACTCGGTCCACGGTTCGGACAGCAGGACGACGGCGGAATGGGAAATCAACTATTTTTTCAAGAAGTNNCCGAAACACCCCACCAATATAATGTGCCGCAGGGGGATGAAAAATCGGCTCGTCTTTGCGCTGCGCTAATTTTAAAAAAAACGCTTGACTTTAGGTCCACGATTCCTTAAATTTATGGTACGCTTTGGATGAGAATGATGGACTTGCGTCCGCTGTGTTGTTCTATTATTCCCCATCGTTCTGCAAGGCGTGCCTAGTTTTTTGAAGGAGGCACCTATGCACAAGAAACTCAGCAAGACCGCAGCCTTTGTCGCTCTGTTCGCTTTCCTCTTCCTTTTGGCTCCCGGACTGTCCAACGCAAAACCCGGCAAGTTTGACATCAGGCTTCTGATCAAGAAGCCGGCCATCTGGATCTCGTCCTTCTGGAACATCATCACCCCCATTTTTGACGGCAGGGATGACACCCCCAAAGCCATTGTCCCCGGTGACTCCATAGCCAAGATCAAGCCGTTAACTGATTCGCTATCTCCCAAACCAAGCAAAGGCGATTAGCCAGTAGACATCTCTCAACCTGCGGATCCTTTCCTTTATTTTTCCAGATTAAGAAAAGGTGCCCTATTGGACTTTTATAATCATCGCGGTTCTCACCTCTAGAGGTGAGATTATACGGGCGAATTCACCCCTAAACTCATCTGAAGGGGCGATTGACCGGCCTCCTTCCCCCAGGCAGAATCGGGTTGAGACCGGGATATCTATGTCCCGGTCGTTACTTGAGAAAGACTATGGCCGGTTCAAAGCTCCGACACCCCTTTTTGCTGGGCATCCAAATGGCCTTGCTTATCCCTCTCGTTGTTCCCATTCTGGGCTTCCCTCAGGGAAAAACGGCTAAGAACACCGAGCCTTTTTCTCCTGGAGTCCAGTTCGTAGAACTACTAGTAGAAGCAGACCGGGCCGGAGCCGAAGGCGATTTCGAGAAAGCCCTGGAGCTCTCTTCTCAGGCTTTCTCGATTGCCCAAAAAACCAGCCATGAAGAGGGCGAGATGGACTCCCTTATCAAGCAGGGA
Organism: Candidatus Aminicenantota bacterium; assembly: GCA_003524335.1. Taxonomy (GTDB): domain Bacteria; phylum Acidobacteriota; class Aminicenantia; order Aminicenantales; family UBA8522; genus UBA8522. Next base: position 4,532 of record DQHV01000250.1, read on the forward strand.
TTCTTATATTGGAACCTCGGCCGGATGAAGGAGTCCTCGGAGGCCTTTGCCCGTGCTTTGCCGATCGCAGAAAGGCTCCAGGTCCCTGACAAGCTGAAGACCTGTTCCGTCTCCCTGGAGGTTTATGACCTCTATGTCCAGGGAAAGGATCGCCGCGACTCAGGGGACTATCAGACTTCGATCGAGAGATTTAAGCGTGCGGTCGACCTGGCCAGAATCATCCGAAGCAAGGGGCAGGAGCTCAAGTGTCTTCGCCAGTTGAGCCTCAACTACTGGGAACTTAAGGACTTTCAGGAATTCTTACTCTTGAACAAAAGGGGATTAACAATTGTNNGCAGGAATTCTTCCTCTTGAACATGAGGGGATTGACAATTGCCCAGGAGATCAACCACAAGCAAGAGGAAGGCCGCTGCCTCAACAACATCGGGCTTTTCTACTGGCAAATAGACGATTATACGGAGGCGCTCAAGAACTACGAAAAAGCATTGGAAATCGCCCGGCTGATCGGCAACAAAGAAGAAGAAAATAATTGCCTGACAAACATGGCGCTGATCTATATCGACATCGGGGATTATGACCGTGCGCTCGAGTATTCTCTTGCGGCGCTTGAATTAGATAGGAGGCTTAATGATCTGGCAAGTCTATCAAAAGACTTAAACAACATAGGGAGTATCATCAGAAGAAAAGGGATTATTACAGAAGAAAACGAAGACTTTCATGCTGCCCTTAAATACTACGATGAATCCCTGAAGATCGCGACTGAGATCAAGGACACCGCCACCGAGATCAAGGTATTGAATAACATCGGCTCGGTCTATTCCTATCTGGGCGAGTA
>DQHV01000024.1 GCA_003524335.1 Candidatus Aminicenantota bacterium
AGGTCGATGATGTGGTCGGCGCACTTGACGACGTCGATTTTTTGTTCAATTTGACGTCCGATTACACTGCGATTTATCATTCCCAACGATGGGGTGAGGCATAAGCGGTGCCATGAATGCTCATCAAGCCGGCGCAGCAGAAAATGAGTCTCTTCTATAAAATGAGATATTTGATAGACTAGACCTTGTATTGGAGGAATTTAAACATGGCAGAAAAAAAAGGAATAACAATTGAAAGAGTCTTTGACGCACCACGGGAAATGGTGTGGCGCGCCTGGACAGAGCCGGAAATGGCCAAGCGCTGGTGGGGGCCAAAAGACTTTACTGCACCTTCTATAAAAATTGACCTTCGGGTTGGAGGGAAATATATTTTTTGCATGCATGGCCCGGAAGGATCTGAATTTGACAAAGATCTCTATAGCGCGGGAGTTTATAAAGAAATTGTGCCTATGGAAAAACTTGTCGTATCGGATTACTTTTCAGACGCGGAGGGCAATAAAATTGATCCGACAGCGTACGGTATGAATACTGATATGCCTGAGGAAATGGATGTAGTGGTTACATTTGAAGAAGCAGAGGGCGGCAAAACAAAACTCACCATTGAATACCCAAGGCCAGAATCAGAAGAAAAATTTCAGGCCATGCTCAAAAGCGGCATGGAAGAAGGCTGGAATTCAAGCCTTGATAAACTTGCCCAAAGTTTACAATAACTATGCAAAAAATTACCCCGTTTTTATGGTTTGACAACAATGCCGAGGAGGCGATGCGTTTTTATACCTCTATTTTTAAAGACTCAAAAATCGTGAGCACCAGGCCGGGACCTGACGCAAAAGTGATGACCGGAACATTTGAACTTCTGGGCCAGGAATTTATGGCGCTCAACGCCGGTCCACTGTTCAAATTCAACCCTTCAATATCTTTTTTTGTAAACTGCAAAACGGAGGAGGAAGTTGATGCATTATGGCACAGGCTTTCAAAAAAAGGGGCCGTGCTTATGCCCTTCTCTTCCTATCCGTTCAGCAAGAAGTATGGTTGGGTGAATGATCAATTTGGTGTCTCCTGGCAATTGAATCTGACTGAACACGAGAAATTATCTCCCTGTTTGATGTTTGTCGGAAAGCAAGCCGGAAGAGCAAAAGAAGCTATGGATTTTTATACTTCTCTTTTTGAAAATTCAAAAATTACTAGCCTATTTCAGTATGAAGCAGGAGAAGGAGACAAAGAAGAAAATGTAAAACATGCAACATTTACCCTTTCCGGCCAAGAATTTATCGCAATGGATAGTAGCCTTGCTCATGATTTCACCTTTAATGAGGCGGTCTCTTTGTTCGTGAAATGCGAGACACAAGAAGAAGTAGACGAGTTATGGGACAAACTTACCGTTGCTGGCGGCGAAGAATCACAATGCGGCTGGTTGAAGGATAAATTCGGCGTGTCATGGCAGATTATNNGGTCTTAAAAAGGCATATGAAGGGTAGGCTTTGACCGATGGACCCAAGAAGACATTTTCAAACCGTTGATGAGTATATAAACACTTTCCCCAAAGAGGTTCAGGATATTTTAGAAAAGCTCAGACAAACAATTCAAAAAGCAGCACCCGAGGCGACCCAGACCATAAATTATGGCATTCCAACGTTTCAACTTCATGGTAACTTAGTTCATTTTGCAGCCTACAAAAATCACATAGGGTTTTACCCGACGCCAGGGGCAATTGAGGCTTTTAAAAAAGAGCTGTCAGGATACAAGGGGGCCAAGGGTTCTGTTCAATTTCCGATAAACCAACCGCTTCCTTTTAAACTTATTAGGACGATAGTGAAGTATCGAGTGAAGGAAAATGAGGAACGAAAAAAGGGGAAGAAATGAGCCTTAAAAATGGAAAGCTTCCGGCTGCAGTTCCAGTCGAGCGGCGTTTGCAGCCACACCATTTCTCCCTGGCTGAGACCTTCAGCGCAGGCAGGCCCGCAGAAACCGCGCCGTGATCGATCGCTTGGACTTCGCCACTTCCTCCGGAGTCCCCTGAGCCACGATCCTTCCGCCCCCGTCCCCGCCTTCCGGCCCAAGATCGATGACGTGGTCGGCGCACTTGACGACGTCGAGGTTGTGTTCAATGACGAACACTGTATGGCCTTCGTCGACGAGCTTCTGGAAGCAGCGGAGCAGGACCGCGACATCCTCGGGGTGGAGGCCGATGGTTGGCTCGTCAAAGAGGTAGAGGATCCGCTTCTCCCGTTCGTGGACGAGGTGGTAGGCGAGCTTGATGCGTTGGAGCTCGCCGCCGGAAAGCGTTGTCGTGGGCTGTCCCAGCCGCAGGTAGCCGAGCCCGACCTCCTTGAGCGGTGAGAGCTTCTTCTGGATGTCGGCCCGGTCGGAAAAGAACTCGAGCGCTTCTTCGACGCTCATCCTTAAAACTTCATCGATGTTCTTGCCCCTGTACCTGACCTCGAGGATATCGCTGCGGAAGCGCTTCCCCTTGCAGGCATCACAGGTGAGGACGACATCGGACAGGAACTGCATCTCGACGATCTGCTGCCCGGCGCCCTTGCACTCCTCGCAGCGGCCGCCGGCCGTGTTGAAGGAGAAGAATCCCGGTTTATACCCCATCGCCCTGGATTCGCGCGTCTCGCTGAAGAGGTCGCGGATACCGTCCATGGCCTTGGTATAGGTGGCGGGGATAGAGCGTGGCGACGCGCTGAGCGGCGACTGGTCCACCATGATCATCTTGTCGATGAGCTCAAACCCGTTGATCTCCTTGAACCCGTTCGCGGCCCCGCCGCTCCAGCCGAGGTAGAGGACGTCGTTGAGGAGCGTGCTCTTGCCCGAACCCGATACACCGGTGACACAGGTGAAAGTCCCGAGGGGGATACGGACATCGATATGCTTCAGGTTGTGCTTGAAAGCGTCGTCGATGGCGATGTAGCCGGCGCCGCGGCGCCGCTTCACGGGGACCGCGATCTCCCGCTCTCTCCGCAGGTATTGGGATGTCAGTGAGTCCTTTTTTTTCAGGAATTCGGTCATCGGGCCGCAGAACAGGACCTCGCCGCCCTGCTCTCCGGCCTTGGGGCCGAGGTCGATGATGTGTTCGGCGGAGCGGATGATCTCCGGGTCGTGCTCGACCACCAGGACGGTGTTGCCGATCTCTTTCAGGGATTTGAGGATCTCGATGAGCCGGTGGTTATCGCGGGCGTGGAGGCCGATCGAGGGCTCGTCCAGGACAAAGAGGGTGCCGACGAGCGAGGCGCTCAGGGCGGCGGCCAGGTTAATCCGTTGGGCCTCGCCGCCGCTCAGGGTGAAGGTCATCCGGTCCAGGGTGATGTAATCGAGGCCGACCTCGAGGAGGAACTTCAGACGGTTCTGGACCTCGGCCACGAGCTTCTCGGCCACCTGGCGCTCGAAGGGCGTGAGCTTGAGATCCCGGAAGAAGGCGGCCGCCTCCTTGACCGTCATCCGGGTGACCTCGCCGATGGAAAGGCCGCTGACCCTGACGCTCAAGGCACGGGGGTTGAGGCGCATCCCGCCGCAGGAAGGGCAGGGGACATATTTGCGGTAGCGGCTCAGGAAGACGCGGACCTGGACCTTGTAGTTCTTGGTCTTGAGCCAGTCAAAAAATCCCTTGACCCCCCCATAGCTCCCGCCGCCCTCCATGACAAAGCTTTGCTGGTCAGGCTTGAGCCTCCGGTAGGGGACTCGGGTAGGAATGCCCCTTTTCCGGGCTTCGCGGACGAGCTCCTTCATCCACCACCGGGAGACGGGCTTGGTCCAAGGTTCAATGGCGCCGTCCTCGAGGCTCTTGTTCTTGTTGGGGATGATCTTGTCCTCGTCCAGCACGGCCAGGTCCCCGAACCCGTGGCAGTCCGGGCAGGCGCCCTGAGGGCTGTTGAAGGAGAAGAGGTTGGGAAAGGGATCTTCGTAGACGATCTTGTCGGTCTTGCACTCGAGCTTGTCCGAAAAGAGGAGTTCCCGTCCGTCCTCGGCGCGGACCTTGACGCGGCCATCTCCCTTCTTAAAGCCCATTTCCAGCGAATCAACCAGGCGCTCCCTGTCCTCGGGGTCGAGGACGAGGCTGTCGACGAAGATGTCGAGATCGCCCTTTTTGGGGAGTCTCGCTTTTTCGAGCTCGATGACGCGACCATCCTGGATGACCCGGAAAAAACCTTCCTTCTTGAGGAGGGCGATTCCTTTCTCCGGCGGCCAGGAGAAGGAGATCGTGACCTTGGCCGGAAGCGGGAGCTTCAGGAGCGTCTCGGCGACGACGTCGATAGTGTCGCGGCGCACGGGCCGGCCGCACTGGAGGCAGTGGACCGTGCCGATGCGGGCGAAGAGGACGCGCAGGAAGTCGTGGATCTCGGTGACTGTCGCCACAGTTGAGCGGGGATTCTTGGTGGCGGCCTTCTGCTGGATGGCAATGGCCGGGGTGATGCCCTCGATCAGGTCGGCGTCGGGCTTGTCCATCCGTTCCAGGAACTGGCGGGCATAGGAGGACAGCGATTCGAGGTAGCGACGCTGGCCCTCGGCGTAGAGGGTATCAAAGGCCAGGGACGACTTCCCGGAGCCGCTGACTCCGGTGACGATGATGAGCTTGTAAAGCGGGATGTCGAGGTCGATGTTTTTCAGGTTGTGGACCCGCACGCCGCGGAGAGTGATTCTCTCGTCCATGAGTCGCCTTAACTAAACCCCCATTATACCGCATTTGCGTCCGTTTGGCATTGAGAACCGTTCCAGTTTCGCTTAATATAACAGCCTCTGATTTCCTCAAACTGGGACGTGTGGCGGCGTGAGTATACTATTGGTCCTCGGTATCGCTTTTGCCCTGGCGATGGATGCGTTTGCCGTCTCGCTTGGCCTCGGGCTGAGCTTGAAGCCGGCGACCGGCGGCCAAACCTTCCGTCTGGCCTTCCACTTTGGATTCTTCCAGTTCCTGATGCCGGTTGTTGGTTGGGCGGCCGGGGAGACCCTTATCCATCATATCGAGAAGTACGATCACTGGGTGGCCTTCGTCCTCCTCCTGGGTGTCGGCGGGAAGATGATCTACGAGTCCTTTAGGCCGGAAAAGGACTCCGGATCCGGGCGTTCCGACCCGACTCGCGGGGCTTCACTGCTTGTGCTTTCCGTGGCGACCAGCCTGGATGCCCTGGCCGTCGGCCTGAGCCTGGCCGCGCTCCGGGTGGACATCGTCTTCCCCGCCGTCGTGATCGGGATCGTGGCCTTTGCCATGACGGTGGCGGGGATGAAGATCGGACCGTCCCTGGGGAAGATCATCGGCCGGAGAGCGGAGCTTCTGGGCGGTGTCATCCTGATCCTGATCGGAATCAAGATCCTCGTTGACCATCTGTAGCCCAGAAAGTTGACAAAATCCTCGAGTCCGTATAAATGTTGTTTCTCGCTTTATTTTCCGGATGTCCCCCGAGGCGCACTTCGTTCCTGCGAGGGTGGCACCTTGGGGAACGTCCCCAAGGAGGTGGATATGAAATCATTAACACGTCGGGAGTTTATGGGCCGGTCGGCCGTGGCCGCGGCCGGGCTGATGATTGTGCCCCGTCACGTCCTCGGCGGCAAGGGCTATCAAGCGCCGAGCAACACCCTGAACATCGGTTGCGTCGGCGTCATGGGGAAGGGCCAATCCGACATCGCCAGTTGCAGCACGGAGAATATCGTGGCCGTTTGCGATGTCGACGACGAGATGATGGCCAAGTTCATGACGGACGGACAGAACACGTCCGAGCAGCTGGCCAAGTACGAAAAAGCCGCCAAGTACAGCGACTTCCGCGAGATGCTGGATAAGGAGAAGAGCATCGATGCCATCACGGTCAGCACGCCTGACCACAACCATGCCGTGATCGCCATGATGGCCATCAAGATGGGCAAGCACGTCTTCGTCCAGAAGCCGCTGACCCATACGGTCAAAGAAGCCCGGATGCTGGCCGAGGAGGCCAAGAAGGCCGGAATCGTCTCCCAGATGGGCAACCAGGGACACTCCAAGGAAGGTGCCCGCCTGGTGTGCGAATGGATCTGGGATGGCGCCATCGGACCCGTGCACGAGGTCCATGTCTGGACCAACCGGCCGATCTGGCCGCAGGGCATCGACGCGCCCAAGGAGACCCCTTCCTGCCCGCCGACCCTGGATTGGAACCTCTGGATCGGGCCGGCCCCGTGGCGCTACTTCCACCCGGCCTATCATCCCTTCGCCTGGCGCGGCTGGTGGGATTTCGGGACGGGCGCGCTGGGCGACATGGGCGCTCACCTCATGGACCAGCCGTTCTGGGCGCTCGACCTGGGCCATCCAAAGACGATCCAGGGCTCTTCGACTCAGTTCACCAAGGATTCCTACCCGGTTGCCGAGACGATCACCTATGAGTTCCCAGCCCGGGGCAAGTTCCCACCGACGAGGCTTACCTGGTACGACGGCGGCCTGGCGCCGACACGTCCCAAGGAGCTGGAAAACGGTCGGATGATGGGCGACGAAGGGGGCGGGGTCCTCTTTGTCGGAAAGAAGGGGATGCTGATGTGCGGCACCTACGGCGAGAACCCGCGTCTGCTGCCCGAGAAGCTTATGCAGGACTACAAGCGCGCGCCGAAGACCATCCCCCGGTCTCCCGGGATACACGAGGAATGGATCGCGGCCATCAAAGAGGGCAAGAAATCGACCACCGATTTCTCTTATTCGGCGACGCTGACCGAGGTCATGCTGCTCGGAAACATCGCCATGCGGATGGCGGTGGCCAAGACCGTACTGGAGTGGGACCCGGTGAAGATGGAGTTCCCCAACCTGCCCGAAGCCAATCCGTACCTGCACAAGGAGTACCGGCAGGGCTGGTCTCTGTAGCGGCCGGAGGACATGCCGATGAACAAAATCCTGGGCTTCGTGGTCATATTGCTGCTTATTCCGGGCATCATAGTGGCTTTGGCTTTGAAGGATTTGCCCCAAAGCGCCGCCCAGAAGGCGGACCTGGAGAAATGGGCCATCCATGACCTGAACAGGCCGCTGCCGCCGGTCGTCGACCCGGGCCCGGCCGGGCCTCCCGTGGCCGCTCCCTCGGACGCCATCGTCCTTTTCGGCGGCAAGGACTTGACCCAGTGGGAGGATGGCAAGGGTGAACCGGCCAAGTGGAAGGTNNGAGGGTTTGGAGATTGTCAGCTTCATCTCGAATGGGCAACGCCGCCGGCGGTGTCGGGCGAGGGCCAGGAAAGAGGGAACAGCGGCGTCTTTCCTATGGACATCTACGAGGTCCAGGTTCTCGATTGCTACAACAACCGGACCTACGCCGACGGCCAGGCGGCGGCCATCTACGGCCAGTACCCGCCTCTCGTCAACGCCAGCCGGAAGCCGGGCGAATGGCAGACCTACGACATCGTCTTTCACCGGCCGCGGTTTGGCGCGGATGGCCAGCTGGTTGAGCCGGCCAGGATGACGGTTTACCATAACGGCGTCCTGGTGCATGACAACGCCGAGCTGACGGGACCCACGGCCCACAAGGCGCGCCCGCCCTACAAAGCCCATGCCGACAAGCTGCCCCTTTCGCTCCAGGAGCACGGGAATCCCGTGCGCTACAGGAACATCTGGCTCCGCGAGCTCTAATTTCGGGACACCATATCAATTTCCGAATTCGGCCATAAGGATAAGATCACGAAAAAAGGGAAATGGATATGCTGTCCTCCATTTTGTTGAGGAGATGCCCATGAAAGAAGAAAGGCTTGTCCGTCGATTCGCGGCGAAACTCAGCTCCCTTGTTCCTGTCGTGGTATTGGTCTTTCTCGCCGTATCGGCAGCGCCAGCGATCGCCCAGCAGGTGAAGAAAAAAGCCCTCTTTGTCTGGGGCGGCTGGGAAGGTCATGAGCCGAAGCAGTGTGTGGACATCTTCGCTCCCTGGCTCCAGGAGCAGGGGTTCGAAGTCGAGATCTCTCACACTCTGGATTCTTACCTGGACGTCGAGAAATTGAAATCTCTCGACCTCATCGTCCATGTCTTTACCATGTCCGAGATTAAGCCCGAACAGGAAAAGGGGCTCGAAGAGGCGGTCAAGAGCGGAGTCGGGCTGGCCGGCTGGCACGGCGGTCTGGCCGACGCCCACCGCAGTAGCGTCGAGTACGAGTTCATGGTTGGAGGCCAGTGGGTCGCCCATCCCGGAGGCGTCATCCCTTACCGGGTNNTCCGGGCAGTATGCGTCCTGGATCGAAGGGGTGGTCATGCCGGTCGTCTGGAAGAAGATGTACGGGAAGGGCCGGGTCTTTTACACCTCGCTCGGCCACGTGGCCAAGGATTTCGATGTCCCGGAGGCACGTGAATTTGTCAAGCGCGGCCTGCTCTGGGCCGCCCGTGTCAGCGGCGAAGACGCCCGGCCCAAAACGACGCAGTATAAATAGCCCAGAGCGGCCCGGTTTCAGGTATCCATTATCTGTTTTTTTCTGAAACAAATTGAGCCCGATCGCCCAAGGTCTTAGGATTTGAGAATCCTCCCTGAACGGGCTCGAAAGTCGAGTCACCAGAAATATATCCACTTGTGCTTGACAATTACAACGTTTTAATTATACAATAAATGTATAATGAAATTAATGCCTTTTCCAAATCCGAGGTCTTGAAAACATGGACATCCAAAAAATCCGGTTTCTCAGGGAGAAGCTGCGGCTGATGGAACGGCAGATGAACGACCCGTTCAGCCGCGATGCCGGTTGCTGCGGCTTAACCCTCGCTCAATGTCATACACTTCTCGAGGTCGGATACAAGAAGGAGGTCTCGCTCGTCGACCTGGCCTCGAGCTTCGGCCTCGACACGAGCACGCTCAGCCGGATGATCCAGGGCCTCGTCGTTCTTGGCCTCGTCAACCGGCTGACCAACGAAAAGGACCGTCGTTATGTGGCCATTTCGCTCACCGACCAAGGCCGCAAGTTATTCGACCAGATCGAGGCCAGGTTCAACACCTACTTCGCTCAAGTTCTGGAGCTCATTCCATCTGAAAAGCAGGATGCCGTGGTCGAATGCATAGGGCTATTTTCCGACGCCGTCAGAAGGAATAGCGAATCCGCCCGTTGCTGCGAGGTTGGCAGTGATTCGGACGAAAAGGGAAGACCCGCAAGATAGGAGCGACCAACATGCCGGAGACAAAGACGGATCCAGAGAGAAGCCCCAAAATAGGAGAAGAGGGAGGACGCTCCCAGAGTTCCTGCGAGTGCGGTCCGGAGTGCTGCGGCTGGACCTCGGATAAAGGCAGGGAGGCAAGCTATTTCAAAGAAGCCGGGCACTGGATCGAACGGCGGATCGAGAGTCCCGCCGGCGCAATTCCTGTTGTCCGGACAAAACTCAGCCGGCAGGACATCCTAGGAAAGGTCAAGGCCCGTTTCGGGATCGGCCGGATGAGCTACAAGATTAAGCCCGGTCTTTATGCCGTCGGAAACGCAGTTCCGGACTCGCCCGTCCTCGTCTCGGCCAACTATAAGCTCAGCTTCGACAGCCTGCGCCGCGAACTCGGCGGCCTTGATGCCTGGATCCTCGTCCTGGATACGAAAGGGATCAACGTCTGGTGCGCCGCCGGCAAAGGGACGTTCGGAACCGAGGAACTGGTGCATCGGATCGAAGACACCGGACTAACCCGGGTCGTCTCCCATCGCGCCCTCATCCTCCCGCAGCTCGGAGCGCCTGGAGTCGCCGCCCACGAGGTCACTCGGCGCACTCATTTCAAAGTTACTTATGGACCCGTGAAGGCGGCCGACATCAAAGATTTTCTGGCTGCCGGCATGAAAGCGACCCCTGAAATGCGCCGGGTCAGGTTTAGACTGAGGGAACGATTCGTGCTGACAGCAGTAGAATTGACCAACCCCTTCAAGTATCTTGTCATAATAACCGCACTCCTCTGGATCCCCAGTCTCCTCGGGCTGCACCTCTTATCCTGGAAAGCTTGGTATCCGTATCTGGGCTCGATTCTGATCGGCGGCTTCTTTGTCCCTATCCTTCTTCCTTGGATCCCCGGCCGGGCATTCGCCTGGAAGGGCTGGCTTCTGGGAATGCTGTGGGCGGCGTTTGTCAACATCTATCAGGGATTGCTCCCGCCGACTCCTAACACGTGGCAGCTGGCGGCGGCCCATTTTCTGCTGCTCCCGGCCATATCGGCCTTCCTGGCTATGGGCTTCACCGGCTCATCGACCTACACATCGCTCTCAGGTGTCCTAAAAGAAATGCGTTACGCGATGCCGGCGATCCTCGCTTCCGCTTCTATCGGGATAATCTTCTTGGCCGTCGTCCTGATCCGTGGGCTATAAGGAGGAAGGAATGAGTGAACACCGGCATCTCTCGAACGTGGCGACGCTGGCCTACGACCCGGATCTGTGTACGGGCTGCGGCATGTGCGCCGAAGTCTGCCCGCACGCCATCTTCTCCATCGAGAGCAAAAAAGCCCAGATCGGGGACCGCGACCTCTGCATGGAGTGCGGCGCCTGCGCAAGGAATTGTCCTTTCGCCGCCATCTCGGTCCGCCCCGGCGTCGGCTGTGCCTGGGGGATCTTGCTATCGGAGATAAAAGGCCGCGAGGCCCCCTCTTGCGGCTGAGCCGCGCTTATTCTTTCTTGAAGACGACCCCGCCCTTCATCACGAATTTGACGCGCTCGAGCTCGGTGATGTCCTGAAGGGGATCACCGTTTACGGCGATGAGGTCGGCATATAATCCGGGCGCCACCGCCCCCACCTTGTCCGACCAGCCCAGCAGGTCGGCCGCAAAGACGAGCGAAGGAACGGAAACGGCTTAAAGCAAGACCTTGATTACGGCTCTTATGGCTTCTCCTTTGGCGGACAAAATATCACTCGTTGTCCTTGATCAACTTCAGGTATTCGTTGATCTTCGCCTTCAGGGCTTCGTCCTGGACTTTGGGCAGGACCTTCTCGAAGATATCGCGGGCCTTGGAGGGTTCCCTGATGTTGATGTAGGCGATCCCCAAGTTGATGATCACGTAGATATCGTCAGGCGTATACTGGAGGGCGGTCTGGAAGCTGGGAAGAGCGTCGGCGTACCGGTGCATCTGGTTGAGGATGACGCCCTGGAGGTTGTAATAAGCGGCCGACTTGCTGTTCTTCTGGATCGCTTTCTGGATGTATTCGAGCGCCGGCTCAAGTTTATTCTGTTCATAGTAAAGCTTGGCCAGGCCGAAGGCGGCTGTGGCGTTTCCGTCCATGGCCAGGGAATTCCCGTATTCGGCCTCGCTCTTTTCGGTCATCCCCAGCTGCCCGTAGGTCAGGCCGAGACTGGTATGGGCTTCGGCATCGTTGGGGCGGAGCTCCAGGTATTTCTGGAAGGCGGCGGCCGCCCCTTCGTAGTTTTTCTTTCTGAACTGCNNAGGTATTTGAGGGCCTCGTCTTCGAGGCCGTAGCGCATTGAGATGACGGCCTTTTCATACTGGTTCTGGGGATCTTTCTCCGGGTCCTTGATGGCCTTCTTCTGCGTCGTGGCACAACCCGCGATGGTCAGAGTCAGCGCAAGGACTGCGAATGCGTTCCTGGACATCGCCGTTATCCTCGCATAAAACAATTCGGGAGACAAGGCCCTTAGCAGCCGCATCGCCCAGCATGATCATAGTCGAAAAAGAGCGTCTCTGCCGGGGATAGCTCAAGGCCTGGGAAGAGTTGTTATATATCGTAAACGAAGGGATTCTTAACCACCTGGCCGCCTGTTTTCTCCCGCACCAGATGCTTGGCCCCGGCATTCTTGAGAATTTTCTTGGCCCTTTCGTAGCCGTCCCGGAACTTCTTCTTTTCCGCCTTGGGAAGGTCTTTCTTCACAAAGCCCCGGTCGGTCAGCCGGCCCCCCAGGCCATCCCTCAACTTGATCATGATCTGGAGAGTATGGGAGTGGGAGAAGAGCCGGTCGGCCCTCAGGACTTCGGCGGTGAACATCCGGTAGATCCACCCCGGCCAGGGCAGGTCGGTCATGAGGTAGCCTTCCTCCTCCAGGCGGAGGCCCGTGGCCATGGGGAATTCCTTGCCGCCCTTGATGTCCTTGACCGTGCCCATGACGGCGATCAGGGGATCGAAGAAAAAATCATGGCCGGCTCCGGGAAGGCCGCTCTTCCGCAGGATGAGCGGCGACCCGATCCCGCCCGCGGAGACGACGATAGTCGCGGCATAAACGCGATGGGTTTTCCCTTTTTGGGTGTATTCGACGCCGACAGCCGTCCTATTCTCCAAAAGCACTTTATTAACCTTAGCCGAGGCCCTTAAAACAGCGCCGCTCCGGACCGCCTCCTCGACATACATCCGGGCGTCCCACTTCGCGCCGTAAGGACAGCCCATCGTGCACTTGTCGCAATCAGGCAGGCATTTGTCCTGGTAGACGATCTTGTCCAGTTTTTTCCAGTCGTAGCCCAGGCTGCGGGCGCTCTCCATGGTCCTTCGGGCCAGTGGACCAATCAGGCGGTCTTCGAGCGGCGCGACCGGCAGTTCTTTTCTGGCTTCCGCAAGCTCCCCGGCAAGATCAATCCCGTAGGACCTGAACTTTTCGAGCGGCGGATCAAGCGCCGTGGCATAGGCGGCGATGGAACTCCCTCCGGTGATAATCCCCCGGCCGAGGGCCAAGAGTTGGTTAGTGAACAGCAGGCCCTTTCCTGGGATAAGCAGGTAGCCGACGCATTGAGCGGTCGTCCCCTTGATCGGCTTGTTGTGCCCGCGCTCCAGGATGAGCACACGTTTTCCCCGCCGGCTCAACTCCCTGGCGACGGTCGCTCCCCCCGGGCCGGAGCCCACGACGATGGCATCACAGGAATCAGCCTGCGGTGACGGCATAGCCTCCACCTCCTGACTCTGGGTTATTCCGGACCTCGCTCCAAATATACCGGCGGCGAATGCTTAAGTCAATGCGGCTGCTCCAGGGTCAGAGGCCGGGGATCATTCCGTCACATCGAGCGCTGCGATCTTGTTTTTCTCGGCCAACTTGAGATTCAACTTAAGGACGCGCCCATCCTCAAAGGTCAGCCTGTAGATATAGCTCCGCAGCCCGGCTTCCTCTTTCCGCTCGAGCAAATCCACGGTTTTGGCCGGCCCGAAATCTTCCAGGCTTTCCTGGAACTCCTTTATCCGGTCGGGGAACCATTTCTTTTGGGCCTCTTCCGTGAAGGCTGCCGCATCGGCCTTACCCTCCTCGATCTTCCGGAGCAGGTCGAGGTGCCACAGCTCCTTCCCGCCCCGGCGCACCCGAACGCCGAGATACC
>DQHV01000312.1:0-120 GCA_003524335.1 Candidatus Aminicenantota bacterium
TTGGAGTGGGCGGCGCCGCGGATGAAATCGACCTGGCCGCCGAAACCGCTGTAAATGAATGTCCCGATGGAGTCCGAACAAACCTGCCCGGTGATATCCACCTCGATGGCCGAGTTGATG
>DQHV01000312.1:289-560 GCA_003524335.1 Candidatus Aminicenantota bacterium
AGGAATCTCCCAGGACGCGCGGCATGCGGTCGTTGACCTGGGCGATCACGAGCTTGGCCGTTTCGGCCGCCGCTTTGGAGGCCAGAACCTCAACTCCCAGGCTCATAAACCCGTGTTCATCGGGCGGCGAGACATGAAGGACGGCGACGTCCAGGGGCATCTGGCCGGAGTAGAACAGCAAGGGGATCTGATGGAGAAAAATGGGCACATAATCAGCTCTGCCCTCGTTGATAGCCTTGCGGTCGGCTGGACCGACAAACAGGGAATTGTG
>DQHV01000312.1:642-11307 GCA_003524335.1 Candidatus Aminicenantota bacterium
AGGATGACCGTGGCCCCGCCCCGGACGATGTCCCCGCCGGCAAAGACCCCGGGCATGCTCGTTCCCATCGTCTTCCAGTCTACCTCCAGATTTCCCCATTTCCCTACCCGGAGCTCCGGTGTCGTCTGGGCCATCAGGGGGTTGGGGCTCTGGCCGATGGCCACGACGACCAGGTCCACTTCAGTGATGAACTCGGAACCTTGGACGGGAACCGGCTTGCGCCGTCCCGAAGAATCCGGCTCACCGAGCTCCATCCTCAAGCACTCCATGGCCTTGACCCGTCCCTGCTCGTCGCCGATATAGCGGAGCGGAGTCGTCAGAAGGTGGAACTCGATGCCCTCTTCCTCGGCGTGTTTGACCTCTTCTTCACGGGCGGGCATCTCCTGACGTGACCGCCGGTAGATGATCGCCGCCAGCTCCGCCCCGAGCCTCTTGGCCGTCCGGACGGAGTCCATGGCCACGTTGCCGCCGCCGATCACCGCCGCACGCTTCCCCCGGACGACGGGAGTATCATAGACGGGAAACTCGTAGGCCCGCATCAGGTTTACCCGGGTCAGGTATTCATTGGCCGAGTAAACGCCGACCAGGTTCTCGCCCGGGATGCGCATGAAGTTGGGCAGCCCGGCCCCGGTCCCGATAAAAAAGGCGTCATAGCCGTCCTTCTTAAGGTCTTCAAGCGTGGCCGTCTTTCCCACGACATAGCTCATCCTCAATTCGACACCGAGTTTCTGGAGGTAATTGACCTCGGCCTTAAGGATGGCCTTGGGCAGCCGGAACTCGGGGATGCCGTAGACAAGCACACCGCCCGCGATATGCAGTGCTTCGAAGATCGTCACCCGGTGGCCTTTCTTGGCCAGTTCACCGGCCACGGTCAGCCCGGCCGGGCCGGCGCCGATAACGGCCACCTTCTTGCCCGTCGAAGGGGGTATCTCGGGGAGAAAGACCTTGCCCTCCCCGCGCTCGAAATCCGAGATGAACCGCTCCAGGTTGCCGATGGCCACCGGAACGCCGGTCGCCTTCCTCAGGTTACAGACGATCTCGCACTGCGTCTCCTGGGGGCAGACCCGGCCGCAGATGGCCGGCAGGCTGTTCGTCTCCTTAATCTTGCGAACGCTGGCCACGAGGTCGCGCTTTTCGATGAGCTTGATGAAGCTCGGGATATCGATGGACACGGGGCAGCCGGAGACGCACCCGGGGTTGGCGCAGTCCCAGCACCGCCGGGCCTCGAGGACCGCCGCCTCCAAGTCCAGGCCCTTGTTGACCTCCCCGAAATCCCTATTCCTTTTTTCGGGCTCGCGCTCTGGCATCTTCTGCCGGGGGACTTTCATCCTTTCCTTGACCGGGAGGGACTTCCGCAGCTCCTTTCGCCAGTCCTTGTCGTACTCGGCTTTGAGCCTGGCCTTGAGCTCGGCCGAGATCTCCAATTTTTCCGTCATTTCCGGCTCTCGTCGCACCCCGTCTCTATCACGGGAATCGCTCCCTCTCGAAGGCGCACAGCGATTTCACTTCATCATCAAAATAGGACTTGCGGCGCGAGAAAAGCTCCGGCCAGTCGATGGTGTGGCCGTCGAAATCCGGTCCATCCACGCAGGCGAATTTGGTCTTCCCGTCCGCAGTCACCCGGCAGGCTCCGCACATGCCCGTCCCATCGACCATGATCGGGTTGAGGCTGACCATGGTCTTCACCCCAGCCGGCCGGGTGGCCTCGGCGCAGCGGTACATCAGATAGGTACAGCCGATGGCCACAACCCGGTCGATCTTCTTCTCTGCTTTGAGCAGAGAATCGAGCTTGTAAGGGATGTATTCTTTCGAGTCGTACCGGCTGTCCCGCGCCGAGACAAAAAGCCGGTCGCTGACCTTCTTCAGCTTGTCTTCCCAATAGAAGAGGTAACTGGCCTTGACGTCGATGAGAGTCAGGACGCGATTCCCCGCCTGTTTGAGGGCCCGGGCAATGGGATAGATGGCCGCT
This sequence comes from Candidatus Aminicenantota bacterium, assembly GCA_003524335.1. GTDB lineage: Bacteria > Acidobacteriota > Aminicenantia > Aminicenantales > UBA8522 > UBA8522. Next base: position 2,612 of record DQHV01000312.1, read on the forward strand.
ATCCCGAAACATCCTCCGGCGCAGACCACCGTCCCAAAATTCTGGATATCCGAAGGCCGGCCGAGCGGGCCGACATAGACGGGCAGGNNCCGGGCAGGTCATCGCCCGCCTGGAGGAGGGAGAGTTTCTGCGTGCTGGTGCCGACCAACATGAAGATCGAAGTCACCGACCCTCGCTTGGCATCCCAATCGGCGATCGTCAGAGGAATCCTCTCACCCCGTTCATCGGACATCACGATGATAAACTGGCCGGGACGACTCTTGCGGGCCACCTCGGGCGCATGGACCTCGAGAAGATGGATGTTGGGCACCAGTCGCTCTCGGCGCAGGACCTTGGCCATGATGCTCCTCTCTCTATCCTTCCTGTTTTCGGCGGCGAGTCTTAGTCTTATCCCTCAGCCTCCTGAGACCCTTGACCTCTTCGCAGAGGTTTAGACCGCGGTAGGTATCGGGGATATCCACCCAATCCTCAGAGGCAGGAGAGTCCGAAGCGATCCCCGCAGTCCCGCCGGCAAACCCGAGCGGGATAAATCGGGAAGCGGATTTCATGTTCTCTTGCACAAAAGACGGCCGGCCCTTTTTGAGATGATGGGACGAGGCCTCGTGGAGAGCGGGCAACATCTTGCTCATCTCCTCGGCGATCTCAGAGGAGTTCTGGTAGACAAAATCCCTGCTTCCCATCTTATCGGCAAGCCGGCAGAAGATCCACCAATCCGGCTTGGACTCACCCAGGGGATCGAGCAACCTCTTATATTTTTGGATCCGTCCCTCGACGTTGACGAAAGTCCCTTCGGTCTCTGCCCAGGTCGCTGCAGGAAGGACGACGTCGGCCACCCTGTTGTTAGCGCCTCGATAGCAGTCCTGGACGATCACGAAACCCGGATGGCTTTCACCCAGCGGGGGGAACGTGCCCGCCAGGTAGAGTGAATCAAACCGGCCTTTCTCGGCCCCCTGGACAACCTGGTCAAGGGACAAACCGTTCGCGGCGCCGGGCGGGCAGAGCTCGACGACCCCCCTCTCGTTGTTTTCTGCGGCCAGCGGAATGACCCTGGCCTCGACCAGCTGGGCGAGGTTCCAGAACATCCGGGAAAACCCCGCGGCATCCGGCCGGCCGAAGAGTTCGGGGCCGCAGAGGAAGACCCCGGGCCGGGCCTCGTCGAGAAGACGTCCTATGGACTGGACCTCCTCTTCCGTGAGTCCGGCCGAGAAGATGGCTCCTGTTGTGCTCTGATTCTCCAGAGAGGCCTTCAGCTCCTCGTATCCAGGGATTGAAGCCCACTGGTCTTTCGGCCGGCGCTCGAGGAGCCAGCGGCTGAGATAGCCGAGAACCGCCGGCTCGCTTCCGGGTTTTGTCCTCAGCGAGTACGTCGCCCAGCGGTTGAGAGACGATTCGCCGGGATTCCAGACGATGAGCCTGGCCCCTTTCTGGACCGCCTTGAGGACGTTTACCCAGAGTATTGGGTGGGAAAGTGCCAGGTCGGTTCCCGCCGCCAGGATGACTCCCGCCTCAGAGAGAGAAGCGACCTCAAAATTGAGCTGAGGAAAAATCCCGTGTTCCTGGAGCACTGTCCGATAGGCCGAGGGAGCCGAGGGACTCGGAGAATCGAGCACCGGTTCGGTGTTCAGGACGTTGCGGGCGAACTTCCGGGCAATATACTGGTCTTCCAAGGACAACTGAGAAGAGACCACAAAAGCATGGCCGCGGTCCCGCTTGGCCGTCAGTTTCTGAGCGATAATGTCTAAAGCCTCTTCCCAACTCACCTCAGCGAGTTCGCCGTGTCGGCGGAGCATCGGCCGAAGGACCCGCTTCGGCGTGTGGACGACATCTCTGAGCACGAACCTGCCCTTGACGCAGGCCTGTCCATTGTTGACCGGGCCCCCGTCTTTGGGATGGGAGCTGATGACCCGGCCTTTCCGCAGGCCGACCTCGAGGGTACAGCCGACGCTGCACAGAGGGCAGATCGTCCTGCGCGTTTCGTCGGGAAGGCCCTCGCCTTTCAGGGCGCGCTCGGTGAGCGAACCGGTCGGGCAGACATCGACGCAGGCCCCGCAGAATTGACAGCCGGATTCGAGGAGCGGCCGGTCCAGGGCTGTGCCGACGACGGCCTGAGGACCTCTGAAAACTACGGTCACAGCCGACGCGCCCCGCACCTCGGCGCAGACCCGGACACAGCGCGCGCAGAGGATGCACAGGTTGTAGTTCCGGTCGAAGAAGGGATCTTCCCGGTGGACCTCGAAATTTCGGTACGACGCCGGGAACCGGACCCTCTCGACCTTGAGCTCGTCAGCGACCTCCTGAAGCCGGCATTGGCCGTTCTCCGGGCAGAGGATACAGCCCGTCACTTCGCCCACCTTGCGGATGGTGGATTTGTATTCCTCGCAGTTTTTCTTTTCGGTGCAGATGAGGCAGGCATGGGGATGTTCCGAAAGGAGGAGCTCCAGCGTCAACCTTCGGAGTTCGCGGAGCTGGGGCGTTTCAGTCGTGACCTCGAGATTCTCCTCGACGGCAGTGCAGCAGGCCGGGACATACCCCCTTTTACCCTTGATTTCAACGAGGCAGAGCCGGCATCCGCCATAGGAAGTCAGGCCTTTGGCCGCGCACAGGTTGGGGATGCTGATCCCGTGATCTTGGGCCGCTTCGAGCACGGTCGTGCCGGGTTCGGCGGAGATCTCCCGGCCGTTGATCTTCAGTTTAATCATGTTGGCGTTTCTTGGCCTTCCGCTGGGCCGGACGGGCTCCCTGGCCGGGCAAGGCGATAAGCTGCCTGCAGACCCGGGCGGCGCATTTTCTATGCTTGATGTGCTCGAAGTACTCCTCCCGGAAATGGCGGATTGTGGAGAGCACGGGATTAGGGGCCGATTGTCCCAGCCCGCAGAGTGAAGCCGCCGTGATGGACTCGCCCAGTTCCTCAAGCCGAGCGAGGTCCGCCTCCTCTCCCTCGCCCCGGGTGATGCGGACCAGGATATCGTGCATCTGTCGCGTCCCGACCCGGCAGGGAACGCACTTCCCGCAGGACTCCTCCTGGGTAAAATGCATGTAGTGGCGAGCCAGGTCAACCATGCAGGTCGTTTCATCCATGACGATCATCCCGCCCGAGCCCATGGTCGAGCCGGCTTGGACGAGGTTGTCATAGTCGATGGCCAGGTCCAGCAGCTGAGCCGGAAGGCACCCTCCCGAGGGGCCCCCGGTCTGGACGGCCTTGAATTTCTTCCCGTCCTTGATGCCGCCGCCGATATCATAGATGATCTCGCGGAGCTTGGTCCCCATCGGAACCTCGACCTGGCCGCCATGCCGGATTTTGCCGACAAGGGAAAAGATCTTCGTCCCCTTGCTCTTGGGCGTCCCGATTTGGCTGTACCACTCGGCGCCCCGTTTGATGATCAGGGGAACGTTAGCCCAGGTCTCGACGTTGTTGATGTTGGTCGGCTGGCCCCACAGGCCCGACTGGGCCGGGAACGGGGGACGCTGCCGGGAGACGGCCCGCCGCCCCTCGATCGAGGCCATCAGTGAGGTTTCCTCACCGCAGATAAAGGCACCTGCGCCCTCTACGATCTGGATATCGAAGTGGAACTCCGAACCGAGGATGGACTTCCCGAGAAGGCCGTGTTTCCTGGCCTGATCACGGGCGATTGTGATCTGCCGCACGGCCTGGGGAGCCTCCATCCGGACATAGATATACCCTTCGGCCGCGCCGATGGCGTAGGCGCCGATGATCATCCCCTCGATGACGCTGTGGGGATTGGCCCCCAAGATGCTGCGGTCCATGTAGGTCCCGGGATTCCCTTCGTCGGCGTTGCAGATGATGTATCTTCGGTCGGCGATCTCATTGCGGCAGAACTGCCATTTCTTTCCCGTCGGGAAGCCCGCGCCTCCCCTTCCCCGCAGGCCGGCGGAGTCGATCTCACGGATCACCTCTTCGGCGGTCATGTCGAAAAGGGCCCTGGACAGGGCCTGGTACCCCTCAGCCAGGATATAGTCTTCGATCCGGTTCGGGTCGATACGCAGGTTATCCTCCATGAGCAGCCGCATCTGCTTCCGGTAAAAGGGGATGTCCTTCTGGAGCGGATACCGGCGGCCGGTCTTGGGGTCCTCGTAGGCCAGGGCATCTATCACCTTGTTCTTGAGGATGGACTTCTCGATAACCATGGGGATGTCTTCCGGCTTCAGCCGGCCGTAGTAGATCCCCTCGGGATAGATGACGATGTTGGGCTCCAGCTCACAGAACCCATGACAGCCCGTGATTTCCAGACCGACCGTTTCCCGGAGGTCGCGCCTGTCGAGTTCCCGGCCGAGGGCTTCGATGATGCCGAGGGAGCCGCTGGCCTGGCCGCAAGTCCCGTTGGAAACGACCACGGTTTTCTTGGGGACCGGGCGTTCCTCCAGGATCCGGGCTTTCCAGACCGCCAGCTGGGAGGGGTGGGTGAGCTGTTTCACGGGAACCTACTTCCGCTTCCTGTATTCCGCGATGATGGAATGGACATCTTCGACCGAGACATGGGAATAATAGGTGCCGTTGACGACGACCGTCGGCCCGATAGCGCAGCAGCCGAGGCAATTGACAGTCTCCAGCGAAAACATCCGGTCCGGCGTCGTCTCCCCGGGCTCGACTCCCAGCTCCTTTTTCATCTCGTCGAAGACTCCGGCGCCTCCCCGGATATGGCAGGACGTCCCCTGACAAACGGTCACCAAGTGTTTGCCGCGGGGCTGCAGTCGATAAGCTTTATAGAAAGTCAGCACTCCGTACACTTCATTCTCGGTGGTGTTCAGATGCTCGGCGACCCGGCGGATGGCCTGGGCAGGAATATAGCCGTACTCGGCCTGGACCTTGTGCAGGATCTGGGTCAGGTCCTTCTGCTCGCGGGAGAATTCCCGCAGAAGATCGTCCATTTCAGCTCCAGCCATGGGCCCGTCACGCCGAAAAAAGGTCTTGACAGTCCAAGCCGAAGCGCTCCGCGATATTTTTCTTAGTGAGATGGCCCCGGCCCATGTAGACGCCCCGGCTGAGAGCCCTGTTTCCCTGGAGGGCCTGGTCGATGCCGAGCACGCCGATGGCGTGGAGGTAATGAACGACCAGGTTGGAGAGGACCTTGGTCGAGGTCCGGCTGACCGCCGCGGTGATGTTGGGAACGCAGTAGTGGATGATGCCCTCGTCGATGTAGGTCGGATGTTCGAGTGTGGTCGGGCGGCTGGCTTCGATGCAGCCACCGTGATCGATGGCCAGGTCGATGATGACCGACCCCTTCTTCATGGTTTTCACCATATCGCGGGTGATCATCACGGGGGCCCTCTCTCCCGGCCGGAGGACAGCGCCGATAAGGACGTCGGCCACCTTGGTCATCCGGGTCAGGTTGTACTTGCTCCCCATCAGGGTGACGGCGCGTCCGCCGGTCATCTCCTCGATCCTTCTCAGCCTTTCCATGTTGTGGCCGACCACGATGGTGTGGGCGCCGGCACCGAGCATGGCGCGGCTGGCGCTCCGGGCTAGGACTCCGCTGCCGATGATCACTACCGTCGCCGGGGCAACGCTGACGACGCCTCCCAGGATGGCCCCGCGGCCGCCTTGATTGGTCTGGAGATAGTGGCCGGCTATGGCCAGGCACATCTGCCCGGCGACCTCGCTCAGGCCCTCGTAGAACGGCAGCACATCGTCGACGTCCTGGATGATCTCGTAGCCGATCATCATGACGTTTTTCTGGAGGAGCTCCTCGACGATCGCCTTCTTGGCGATGGCGAGATGATGAAATCCAAGGAGGATCTGGTTCGCTTTGACCAGCCGGCATTCTTCCTGGTTGAGTGGGGAGATGTTCAGGACGATGTCGGACCGGCCGAAGACCTCGTCTTTGGTGAAAACGATGCTGGCTCCCTGGGCCGTGAACTCCTCGTTAGTGTAGCCGGCCTTGAGGCCAGCCCCGGCCTGGACATAGACTTTGTGCCCTTTCTCGACCAAGAAGGAAACACCACTCGGGTTGAGTCCGACCCGGTTCTCTATTTTCGCGCTTTCGTTGATCACGCCGATTTCCATCTATTCCTCCTTAAAAAAGACTCCTATATTATCAGAACAAGAAGCATTCAACAACCGGCTCTTCCCCTTAGTTCGGAAAGACAATACGGCCGCCGACGACGGTCGTCTGAACCCGGGCTTCGGCAATCTCCTCAGCGGGAATCCTGAAGATATTCCGGTTGAGGACGACCAGGTCCGCCAGGAAGCCCTCCTTGATCGTGCCCTTCGACAGCTCGGCGAACTCGGCGTAGGCGCCGTCTGTCGTATAAGCCCGAAGCGCCTGTTCGAGCGAAATCTTCTGCTCCGGATACCAGCCCCCGGGGTGCTTCCCGTCGGTCGTCCTCCGCGTGACCGCGGCGTAGATCCCGGCCAGCGGGTCGAGGGGCGCCACCGTCCAATCGGACCCTGCGGCCAGCCTCACGCCTTTGTCGAGGAGCGAGCGGAAGGCGTAGGTCGTCCGGCAGCGCTCCGGCCCGATCTTCTGCTCGGCCCAGCGCCCGTCGTCGATGGCATGATAGGGCTGGACGGAAGCGATGATGCGCAGTCTTGCCATCCGCTCCATGTCCTCGGGCCGCAAATGCTGGACATGCTCGATGCGCCAGCGTCTGTCCCTCGGCCCGTTCTGAGTGATCACTTTCTCGAAGATATCAAGGAGCACCGCATTGGCCCTGTCGCCGATGGCATGGACGGCCACCTGCAAGCCGGCTGCGTCCGCAGCCCGGATTCGCTGCTCCATGATGCCCTCGGGGATCATGTCGGGGTGGAAGAGCCCCAGCCCTTTCGGATCATCGGTGTAGGGCTCGAAGAACAGCGCCGTCGAGGAGCCCAGCGAGCCGTCGACGAACCCCTTAAGACCGCCGATCTTTAGGAAATCGTTCCCGAACGGCGTCTTCAGCGAGAGGCGCGAGAAGGCGTCCACATTGGAGATCGGGACATAAAGAAAGACGCGGCAGGTCAGTTTTCCCGCGTCGATCAGCTGCCGGTAGACTGTGAAGTTACCGGTGCCATAGGCCATGTCGTGAGTCGAGGTGATGCCGTTCTCGGCGGCCAGCCGAAGGGCCGCCTCAGCCGTCTTCAGCCGGGCCTCTGCCGTCGGTTCGGGGATATGCCTGGTCACGAGCTCCATGGCTGCGTCCTTGAGGATCCCGGTGGGTTCTCCTGTCCGGGAGTCTCTGAGGATCTCTCCCCCGGCAGGGGAAGGCGTGCTGGCGGTGATGCCGGCCCTCATCAAGGCCAGCGAGTTGGCCAGGACCATATGGCCATCATGGCGGTTGACACAGACGGGATTTTCAGGAGTCGCGGCATCGATCCAGTCCCGGCGGGGAAGCTCCGGAGGGTCGAACTGCTGCTGGTCCCAATCGCCGTTGAGTATCCATTCGCCCTTGGCCAGCTCAACCGCTTTGTCCCTGATCCTGGCCACGAATTCATCCCGGCTCTTGGCCTCCCGCAGCCGGATGCTGAGGAGCGCGAAACCGCCGTCCAAGAAATGGGTGTGGCTGTCGATGAAGCCCGGGACAACAAGGGCCCCGGCGAGGTCGATGACCCGCGTGCCCGGCCCGACCAGCCGGCGGATATCTTTGGAGGTGCCGACCGCGACGATCTTCTCGCCCCGGACGGCCACGGCCTCGGCCCAGGGACGGGCGTCATCCCCCGTCCAGAGGGAGCCGCCGAGCAGAGCCAGGTCAGCCATGGCTCGCACCTTGATACAGGCCGGCAGGAACGAAGTCGCCGCCAGAAAAACGAAGAAGATCCAAGTTCTTATTTTCATCGCCCTCACCCGCCTTGTTTGAAGATGGAGTGGTCGCGTATTCCATGTTTAAAGCGAAACACACTGGAGATCCCGCGGGACGATCAGCCGACCCGTGAAGCAGCGCCGGATCTCGGCTCGAACGTCGGTCGGTACGGCCCAGACGTCGGCCAGAAAATGACAGGGGATCAGGCATCTGACTCCGGCCTCCTCGCTCCATCGCCCGAGATCGAGGGAAGATGTGTGGATCCTGTATAACCTCGGATATTTCTTGAAATATCGGGATGGAGCGCTGGCCTCATGGACAAGATAATCGATCGCCCGGGCGTCTTTGAAGAGAGGCCTGTGGACCGGTGTATCTCCCGAAAAAACGATCTCTTTTCTCTCCTCGTTCAAATAAAGATGGTAGCCTAAAGACGAAGAGTGGTGGGGGACCCGAAAACCCCGAAGAGACAGGGCATCGTCGAGCCGGAAGACTCGCCCCGGCCGGAGAGATTGAAAGCGAACCCGAATCCCGACGTTTTTTTCCCGCAGCCCGAAAAGGTCCAGAAGGCGGCGGGCGAAGGCCAGCGTCTCCTCGGAACCCAGGAGCCTGATCTCCCCCTCCTCGAGGATCAGGCTATGGACGAGAGAGGGGAGGCCATAGATATGGTCCGGATGGACATGAGTGAGGATGATGGTCGAGACCCGGCGGGGGTCGAAACCGAGCTTCCTGATTTTGGCCACGACGCTCCCTGGGCAGTCGATGAGGATGAGCAGGCCGCCCGCCCGGAGCAGGACCGACGTATTGTCCCTCTGCGGCGTAGCCACCCAGCCGCCTGTGCCCAAAAAATAGATTTCGGCCATGTTCCTCAGCGAAGAGCCATATTTAAACTAAATCGACGCCTAAAATCAAATCCGATCCGAGCTATCGTTGCTACTATCATCTTTGAATCTAATCTCTTTTTT
>DQHV01000312.1:11346-39226 GCA_003524335.1 Candidatus Aminicenantota bacterium
GAGCCTCTTTGTTGACAGCCGGGCAGAGTTCGGCTAAAAGGGAGGGTGCCGCTCGATGGACGAAGCCCTGAGGAGGACGCATGATCAACGCCACGCAGATCCGCAGAGGGATGCTCATCGTCCTGGAAGGCCAACTCTTCCGCGTGCTCGAAGCCATCCATGTCACCCCGGGGCGATGGAAGGCAATGATGCAGACTAAGCTCCGCAATATCAAGGACGGAAGCCTGCTCAACCACCGCTTTCGGTCCGAAGACCGGGTGGAGCAGGCGTTTCTCGAAGAAGTGGAGATGGAATTTTTGTACAAGGCCGGCGAGGACTCCGTCTTCATGAACCTCGAGAACTACGAGCAGNNCACAAGGGAGCGACTCAATCGGCCAGCAGCAAGCCGGCCACTCTGGAAACAGGGTTGATCGTCACCGTACCGCAATTCATCAACGAGGGAGATGTCATCCGCATCGACACCCGGGACGACAAATATGTCGAACGCGCCAAGACCGGTTGAGGATCAGAACGTCTGTCTGTAGACGCCGATGTTATGGTGTCTATCGGTCACCCGGACGGTGACCAGGTTTTCGGCGTTCGGCGGCAAAATCACCCGGAACTTGAAACTCTCGACGCGGGAATCGCAGACACCGTCGGCCGGAAAGATCACCCGCCACTCTCCCGGACGGATGAGATACTCGACGTCCTGGATGGAGGTAAAGGAATCCTCCACCTGAAAGGCGATATCGAGCGAGTTCGCCTGCCGGCTCACGGTGAAGCTCTTGACAACAGGCAGGGAATTATCGATGACCAGCGGGGAGCTCGTTTTTTCCGATCTGAGCTCCGAGCCAGGAGGGTTGGAGTTCAGGTCGCTGGCCCCGAGCTTGACGAAATAGACCCCGTCGGGATAAGAGAGAGTATCAAACACAAACAGGGAATCCCGCCAGCCGTCCTTGACCACGCGCCAGACGTTCTCTCCTTCTTTCCTGATGGATATGGTGTAGAGAAGCCGGTCATCGTTTTCATCGGTGGCTTCCCAGGTCACGGTCCGAAAACCCTGGCGCTCGACTTTCTTGGCCATGTACAGAGAACGGTCGTCCTTCCGGCTCGGTTCCCGGCCCGCCGGTGACTCCTCCGCTCCCCAGACAACCTCCTCTTGGTCGGGAGGCTTAAGGTAGACCTCGTTGGGGGGGAGCAGGTCCAACCTCTGGACGAGTGGGGCGATGTTCGTTTGAAGGTAGAAGACGGACACCCTCTGCAGCCAGGGAGAAACGTTCCCGGACTGAGTCTTGAACAGGACCTTGAACTGCAGATAACGGGCCTTCGGACTCAGGATCTGCTCCTCTCTCTTCTGGATGGGAGGAGACCAATCGCTCCACATGCTGTTCGGTTCGAAGGAATTCCCACTCCTCGTCTGGATCTGGACGGTCGCGCCCGCCGGCAGCTGGCCGTCGAACTCCATCCGGCCCCAGGACGACACGGTCCGGGCGTCCAGGACGTCGCTGACATACTCGCCGCTAAACCTCTGCTCGGGGGAAACAACCGTCAGCCGCGAGGGATTATCGGCCAGGACGTAGACCTTAGTGTCAGCGGGCTCGAGTGCATACATCTGCTCCGAGCCGCCTTGGGTGAGCAGCGAGACCTTCTCGTCGCGGTCGATGGAGTAGATACGGCCTTTGTTTCCAGTCCCAAAGAGAAGCCTCTTCTCCCCTTCTTTCCAGAGAAGCGAGTAGATGAGCTCGTCCTCAGACTCCCACAGCTTCTTGGCGACCCCGTCGGGCCGGACCCGGAAGAGCGCGCTTGGCTCTTTTCCGGAAGAGGCCAAGGCCGCAGGCGCCGGCGCTCCGGATGGGGCCGTCGCACTCGCCGAGACGGTGACGTCCGTGGAGATGCGGACGGGCAGGTCGACGGCCTCTTCCTTCTTGGTCCGCGACGGCGTCCCGCCGCAGGCCGCATAGATGTTCCCGTCCGCGTCCAGGGCCAGGCTCTTGATCTCTTCAAACGAGGATTCGAACAGGACCGTGGTCCGGCCCTCGGCGCTGAGCCGGTAGACGACACCGACCCCCCCGCTCCCGGCGAGAAAATCCGCCGGGCCGGACTTGTGCAGACAGAGGATGTGGTTCTCTTCGGCCTTGAGCACCCGCTGGCCCTCCCCCTGAAGGTTGATCTTGTAGATCCCCCCCGCCTCTCCGACCGCGGCCATCAGGAAACCGCTTTCGGAGAAGGCCAGGTCCCAGATGTATTTCTCTTCCGGGTTGAAGAAAGCTTCTCCTTGGTCCTTCGCGGTGATCTTGTAAACCTTGCCGTTCGGCGAGGTTCCGGCAAACAGCGCACCCTTGTCGTCCATGGCCAGGCAGGTGACATCCATCTCCTGAACCTGAAAATAGAGCTCGGCCTTGCCGTCCTTGCCGATCCGGTAGATTTTTCCCCCGTGTCCTGTGCCCAGATAGGCAGCCCCGTCCTGTCCGACGAGGAAAGAAAGATAAAAGTCCTCGGCCGGCCCGTCCAGCTTATCTTCTTTAGGAGCGAGGGACAGGACGCCCTCGTAGGACACGGAGATGCCGTCCAGCTTGCCCTTCAGGAAATCGTCCTTGGTCCTGAGCTCCCATTTGCGGGGGACCACGGCTTCGAGCGAAGGGACTAATCCGACTATTCCTATAAAAAATATAACCTTCAGGATTCTGTTCATTCTCATCCCGAGTCTCCTATTTCTTGATCTTGACGGGAATCGAGGCCATCCCCCGAAAAACATAGGGAATCGGGAGCTGGTATTCCCGAAGAGTGGACCGGGTCAGTTCGGTGGGGGACGAAGCCGCGGCCCGAGGAGAAGCGAACAGGGATTTCATCGATGGCGGCAGGTTCGGCATCTCCTCTCCTTTGACGAAGAGCCCCGGTTTGGAGGCCATCAGCTTGAAGTAGATACGGTTGTTCTTGCGCAGGCTGTTGAGGATACGGATCAACTGCCCCAGGCTGCGCGGGAGGAAGTCCTGACTCCGGTACTGGAGCGCTTCGACCTGGCGGATGGAAGCGGCATCGGCGATGATCAGATGGAACTCGGAGCCGGCCGGAAGAGGAGGCGCCTCGATGATGACCTCCTCCTCGAAGCTCTGGCCGCCGAAGGCGCGGCAATAGATTTTCACCTGAATCCGCTCGCCGGCCGAAACTTCGTACTTGTCCAGCCAGACCCTGTCCAGAGAGGAGAACCTCGCTTCCTCCATGGCGCGGATGTTCAGGTTGATGCGGTGGATGCCGACGGTCTGAAACTCGTTATTGTTCAGGAAATAGACCACGGCAGTCAGCAGGCCGCTGAGGCTGGTCGTGGCCGCATCCAGGTTGCCCGAGAAGAGGTCCTCAAGATGGACGCCGGACCCGTTGTCCAGATAAACGTCGCCCTCGAGCGCATAAGAGAGATCGCCGATCGAGCGCCCTTCGCTCGAGAGAAGGGAAGCGACCGTCATGTTCACGAGCAACGGGGTCAGGATCTTATCGTTGGTCAATTCGACCTTGAATTCCTTAATCCGTCCGTCGGCTTCGCTGAGGCGGATCTCCATCGGGACGGGCTGCGGCATCTTGCCCAGCTCGCCCAGCATGCCGGCCGTTCGATCCTGGGAAAAGCGTCCTATTCGCTTTCCTGCGGTGGCCAGTTTAAACGAGTTCTCGAGGCTCGGGACAACGACCACGATGTTGGCGCCGGCCATGGCGTAGTCCACCTTCCCCAGGTTATAGAGAGGGTGCCCGAAGGCCAGGACCCGCTCCCCATCGACATAGGTCACGGTGCCCACCGCGGCCGAGCGGAGGTCTCCACCGACCAGCTCGACGGCGACGGGATCTCCTTCCCGCAGGGTCATCCCGGCCTCAGCAGCAGCGGCTCCTGACTGCCCCGCGGTGCCTGAGTCCATCGGGTTGAGCCCCCAGCGGGCGAAGATGGGCCGGGCTTTCTCGACGACTGCTTGGGAGAACCCGCCGAAGACAAGGGGGACACCGATCGGGGATAGTGCCTGCCCCTGGGAGAATACGGCCGGCTGGGCCGCGAACAGGTCTTTGGCCACGGCCATGAGGTCGGCCAGCGAAAGGCTGGTCTGGAGCGGGATCGAACGGGCGGAGGAAGGCTTGGCTGGCCCGGGCTGCTCGGCGACGGCCAGCATTTCGCCGATCGGCGTGATCCCGGCGATCGGCTCCTTGGAAAAGGGGAAAGAATAGGCGACGGCGCCGATGAGCTTGCCGTCGATATAGACGGGACTTCCGCTCATCCCCTGGATGATGCCGGTCTGCTCGAGGCCCTTGCCGGAGAGCCTGGCCAGGATGATGTTTCTCTTCGGCTGGTTGTTGGTGATAATGCCCAGGATCTCGGCGTCAAACTCCTCGATCCGGCCGGCCAGGAAGACGGTCCTGCCCTTCCCTTTCATGCCCGGCTTCACCTGCTCCAAAGGCATGGTGGGGGTGGTCGCTAGAACTAGCCCAAGGCAAGTTCCCAATAGGATGGCCAGCGCCGCGATGTGTTTAATGGTCCTTCTCCCCGGGAACGTCCATTTTCCGCTTCTCCTTGTCCTGATCAGTCGATATTGACCCCAAAGGGCAACTTTCATACAATCAGGCCGATGAAGGCTTTCCTCACCGGCGGAACCGGGTTCATCGGAACCCATCTGATCGATCTCCTGCTGGCCAGGGATGTGGAGGTCTATGTCCTTGTCCGGAACCCGGATAAAACACCGGCGCTCCTTAAAAAGGAAGTCCGGGTGCTGAGGGGGGACCTTTTCTCTATCCCTGCGCTTCCGGCCGGCCTCGACATCGTATTCCACCTCGCCGGCAAAACACGATCCCTGAATTCGGATGACTATTATACTGTAAACCAGGAAGGAACGGCAAGCCTCTTCCGCTCCCTGGGCCGGCTCAAAGAGCGTCCCAAAGTCATTCTGCTCAGCAGCCAAGCCGCGGGCGGCCCATCAAGGCGCGGTCAACCGGTCAGGGAGAGCGACCCGCCTCGCCCGACCACACCGTATGGATTGAGCAAGCTGCGCGGCGAACAAGAAGCCCTCAAGTTCAGGAACGAGTTCCCCATCGTCATCGTCAGGCCTTGTTCAGTCTTCGGGCCCCGGGACCGGGATTTCCTGACCTATTTCAGGCTTGCGGCAAGGGGGATCGTCCTCACTCTGAGGGAAAATAAAGCCATCAGCCTGGTCTACGTTAAGGACCTGGTCGAAGCGCTATTTCTATGCGGCCGAACAGGACTTCCGAGCGGAGAAACCTTTAATATCGCCGATTCAAGGGAATACACCTTGGACGATCTTGGGACGGCGGCGGCTGCGGCACTGGGAAGGAAATTCCGCAGGATTAAGATCCCCAAGGGCCTGCTCTACCTGATTTCGCTGCTCTATGAGGCCGGGCATCATCTGACGAGGAACGCCGGGGTTATCAACCGCGACAAATACCATGAGTTGATGCAGCCCGGCTGGTTGGTGGATGTCAGAAAGGCTGCCGAATGGCTCTCCTTCCGCACCCGCTATCCCCTGGACCGGGCGGTGCAGGAGACGATATCCTGGTATACCGCCGAGCGTTGGCTGTGAAGGCCTTAAGGGACCTTCCTGACGGAGCCGGGGCGCGTGGAAAAGGTGACATAAAACTTGGCCGTGTTCTTGACGCACCAACTCTCTGCCCGAGACCGGGCGAAATACTTGATCCTTCCTTCCAGGATGTGGCTTCCCTTCTTGGCCATAGGGCTGATGGTGAAGGGGATCCGGATGGCCTTCTCGAGGTTGAGCGACTCTTCATCCCCTCGAACGGCGGTTTCGACCTCCAGGTCGGTGGCGGTATAGAAATTCTTGGGGAAGATGATCTCGGCGCAGGGCTTGAACTCGATGATGAAATCCGGCTGGGGACTGACGGCGACGCCTTCTTGGAGACTGAGTTTCAAAAGGACCGCTCCCTCCTCCCCTTTTGATAGCTTGCGGGGGACGATCGAGGCTTCTATTTTGAGGAAGTCCTCCTGACCGGAAAGATGGACGATCGCTATAAGACAGAGGACGGCCGGCAGGAGACGGACAGGACTTTTCATCAAGGCTCCGATTCCACTTTCCACCGAGGATTATGGTACTCTCGGGAGCGGAGCGCGTCAACCCGGACCGAAATTTCGCCTTTCTTTTTTGAAATCCATCTATTATAATGTGGGCCATTGCCATGGGCAGAAGAACGATCATCACCGGCATCGGTCACTTTGTTCCACCCCGTGTAGTCACCAACTTCGACCTCGAAAAGTTGATGAACACCTCGGACGAATGGATCCGTCAGAGGTCTGGCATCGTCGAGAGGCGGCACGTCGAGCCCGGAGTCGGGACCTCGGACCTCGCCTATGAAGCTTCGCTGCGGGCAATCCAAAGCGCCGGCATCGTGAAATCCGAGATCGACCTCATCATCGCCGCCACCCTCTCCCCCGACCACTACTTTCCCGGCATCGGCGTCCAGGTCCAGGCCAAGCTGGGCCTCGTCCCGATCGGGGCCCTTGATATCAGGAACCAGTGCTCCGGGTTCATCTACGCCCTCTCGGTGGCCGACCAGTATGTCCGGACGGGCGCCTACAAGAAAATCCTGTTGGTGGCCGCCGAGGTGCAGTCGACAAACCTTGATTACTCGGACAATGGCAGAGACATGGCCGTCCTGTTCGGGGATGGGGCAGCAGCCCTGATCCTTGAGCCGCATGACGCTGAAGACGGGAGGGGGATCCTGTCCACGCATCTTTTCGCCGACGGCCGTCATGCAGCGGACCTCTGGCTGGAAAGGCCGAGCTGCCTGGACAAGCCGTGCGTCACCGAAGAGCTGGCCCGGGCCAAGAAATTTTTCCCTTACATGGACGGCAAGAACGTTTTCAAGAACGCCTCTGAAAAGATGCCGGATGCGGTCCGGATCGCCCTCCAGCACAACGGTCTCAAGGTGGAGGATGTCGCCCTGCTCATCCCCCACCAGGCCAACGACCGGATTAGCCAGATGGTCGCTCACAACCTCAAGATCCCCCTGGAAAGGGTCGTCCGCAACATCCACAAGTACGGCAACACGACGGCGGCGTCCATCCCCATCGCCCTCGATGAGTCCATCCAGGAGGGCCGAGTCAAGGCCGGAGATATCATCGTGCTGACGGCTTTCGGGTCCGGCTATACCTGGGCATCTGCGGTCCTGCGATGGTGAGGGATAAAGTCTCTTGGAATCCCTTGCCTTTTTATGATAGCATGCCCCGTTAGGAATTTTTCGGGACGTGGATTGTATAAATAGATAAGGAGGCCTCCATGCGAAAAACGACCGCTCCTATCATCCTTTTCATCTTCGCTTTTGCATTCCTGGGCCTGGGTCTTCTCCTCTCCCAGCAAAACCAGGAAGAAGCTAAGTTTCAGAAGGTGATGGACGCCTATCTCGATGCCTACTGGAAATTCTACCCGACTGCTGCCACAGTGGCCGGCTTTCACAAATACGATGACAAGCTCGAAGACCTGAGTGAGAAGAACATCGAAAAGCATCACGAAGAGCTGGACCTGTTCAGCCAGGATATGGTGACCAAGGCGGACAAGACCAGACTCGCTGCTGATTCCCAGATCGACTACGACATCCTGAGAAACGCCCTGGACCTGGAGTTGATGCGCCATGAGAACCTTCTCCCCTGGCAGTACAACCCCATTTTTTATAACCAGATCTTCATGAACAGCCTCAAGAGCCTGCTGACCAAGGGGATCGGTCCCCTTGACGCCCGGATGAAGGGGGCGAGCGAAAGGGCCAAGGCTCTTCCAGGTCTGGTTAAGCAGGCCAAGGCCAACCTCCAGACCCCACCCCAGATTTACACCGAAACGGCCATCAAGCAGTTTCCCGGAATCATGGACTTCTATAAGGTCGAGGTGCCCAAGCTCATCGAACCGGCGCCGGCCGAGATGAAGTCCCGGTTCCAAGCCGAATGGACCAAGGCCGTCGCCGCCCTGGAAGATTACCAGTCGTTCCTTCAAACTCAGCTTCTGCCCAAGTCCACGGGCAACTTCCGGCTCGGCGAGCAGGCCCATTCCCGGCTTCTCACCCTGACCAGCGAGTTCAGCATTCCTGCCCAGGAGCTGGTGGCCCGGGCCAAGGCCGATTCCAGCAACATACGGAATGCAATGGGCCTCGTCTGCCTCCCCTATTATAAAATTATGTATCCCAATATTAATGCGGATCAGCTAGCCGCGCAGAAGGGATCCGATCAGGCACTGAGCATCATCATCCAGGGAGTGCTGGATAAGCTTAAGGTTGAGCACCCCAAAAAGGAAGAATTTGTCGCAGAAGCCAAAAAAACCGCCGAATCTATCAAGGGCTTTATTGCCGAGAAACAGCTCGTTGAGCTGCCCGAGGTTAACCTCCCTATAGAAACAATGCCCGCCGGCGAGCGAGGGCTCGGCATGACCCGCCTCCTGGCTCCTGCCATCTATGAAACGGATGGCGCCTTCAGTATTGAGGTGGCGCCCTTGCCTGATGAATGGACGCCTGAACAAGCCGAGCTTTTTCTTGAAGAGTACAATCGGTACTATACACCATTCTGGACCGTCCGCAACATTTATCCGGGTTCCTTTGTCCCGATGTTTTACACCCAGAAATCCGGCACCCTGATGCGGAAATTGTATCCCAACATGCCGCTGGTCAAAGGCTGGCCTGTTTGTCTAGAGGAGATGCTGATTTACGGAGGATTCGGCAATTACGCCCTCCGGTTCCGGCTTAACCAGCTCAAGTCCCAGCTCAAGATCGTCATAGACTTCCAGCTCGAGCTCAACATACATCAGGGCGGGATGACCAAAGAGCAGGCGATTCAATATATGACTCGCGTCGGGTTCCAGTCGGAAGTCGAGGCCCAACAAAATTGGAACCGCATCCTGCTCAACCCTTGCGATGCAGCCTATCCATACATCGGCATCCAGGAGATCTGGGACATAGAGAAGGACTACAAGAAGATGAAGGGCGAAGCGTTCAGCCAGAAAGAATTCCTGCAGAAGCTGCTGAGCAACGGTGCGCTGCCCATCCGCCACCTGAAGGCCAAGCTCGCCCAATAAAAGGACTGCTCCGACTCGCCGGAGGCCGGCCGTGGTCTCCGGGGAGAAAGACCGTTTCTTCATGGAAATCGCCGACTCCCATGCCCACCTGGACATGGCCGAGTTCGACCCGGACCGCGAGGAGGTGGTGCGGCGGGCTTTGGCCGGCGGCGTCAAAGCTCTGCTTTGCCCTGTCGACCTGACGGCTCCGGAGAGCCTTTCCCGAATTCTCCAGCTTAAGCAGGAATTCTCCTGGATCTCGGCCGCGGCCGGAATCCATCCCCACCAGGCCAAGGACTTCTCCCCGTCCCATTTTGAAGCGATCCGCCGATTGGCGCGGGCAGGCAAGATCGCGGCGGTCGGGGAGATCGGAATAGACCACCACTACAACTACTCCCCTCCTCCGCTCCAGGCCGAGGTCTTTCGAGCTCAGCTCCGTCTGGCCCAGGAGTTGGAGCTTCCCGTCGTCGTCCACAGCCGGGCCGCAGGAAAGGAGATCCTGGCGGCAATTGAGGAGGAAAAGTTCAGCTGCGGAGGCGTGCTCCATTGCTTCACCGAGGACCGGGAGACCGCCGAACGAATGGTCGGGCTGGGCTTTCTCGTTTCCTTTTCAGGGATCCTGACCTACCCCAACGCGCAGAGCCTCAGGGAGATCGCGGCTGGTCTTCCGCTAGAAAAAATCCTTGTCGAAACCGACTCGCCCTATCTCGTGCCTCAGCCGCTGCGCGGCGCTACGAAGAGGAATGAGCCCCTTTTCGTCATCGAAACGGCCAAGCTCTTGGCAGAGCTCAAAGGTATGGCTCTGGAGGAGATGGCCTCTATCACTCTGCGCAACTATCGCACGGCCTTCAGGGTTTGATCGAGGCGATAATCCGGCGGAGCTCCTGTTCGAGTTCGGGGTTGAGCGGGGCAGGCCGGTGAGTTTCGAGAATGCTCTTGGCCTTATCCAGAGCCCAGTCCGGCGCACCGTCCCTCTTTTTTTCCCAGACGCTCCACGGCCGGCGATCCAGGAAGGAATTCAGCCAGAGCTCCCGCATATGCTTTTTGGTATGGCCGTGGGTCAGGAAGGTCCCCCCCGGTCCGACCTCCCGAATAGCTTCGACGGCCAACGTTTCCTCATTGACGGCGATCCCCTCTAATACCTTGGCGATGATCCCGAAGATTTCACAGTCCATGATCATCTGGGCGAACGACCAGACCGTGCTCCCGTTCAACAGACCTACCCCTAGGAGCATGTCCGACCTGGCCATTGATGACATGAAAGTGGACAGGGAATTCTCCAGACCGGCCTGCCAGTTCGGCTCCTTAGCTCCGGTGGCAAAGGACCCCATCGACAGCGGGACGCGGTAAAAATCGGCCAGTCGATTGGTGGCCGCGCCGAAAAGAAAATCCTCGGGGCCTCCCCCCGTGTAGGCGCCCGTCCTAAGGTCCATCACCGTCTGCGCCGCCGCATAAAAAACGGGCGCGCCCGGATAGGCGAGCTCGATGAGCGCCAGGCCGCTCAGCACTTCCGCGTTGGCCACCACGAGGTTCCCGGCCAGGGTCGCCGGCGCTGAAGAAGCGCCCGAGGCCATACTCATGAAACCCACAGGGAGGCCGAATTCCGCTCCGACCAGGGCCGCGTCGAGGCTCCCGCCATCATGGGCCAGCGGAGAGATCGTGCACTCCATGATCGAGAGCAACGGACGCTTCCGGAGGGCGTCCTTTCCGCCGGCGAGCACGGCGGCCATCTCCGCAGCGGCGCGGGCTTCAGAACCCGAATAGATGCTTTCCGTCTGCACATGCTTCGTCGAGTTCTTCCAGATGGCCAGGAGCTCGTGGAGGCCGCGCGATTCGGGCGGACAGTCCTGGGCCGAGACAGGGACCCAGTGAAAAGCCACTTCGTCGAGACAATCGGCAACGCGGGCGATGTCTTCCACATCATGGAGGACCGACCGGCGCCGTTCCCCGGTGCGGATGTCAATGACTTCAACCCCGCAGCCGTCTGTTCCGACATAGACATGGTTTCCGTCGAGCGGGAGGTCCAGGGCGGGGTTGCGGGCCGCCAGGGTGTAGACGGGTGGAGCCTTCCGGATGGCCTCTTCGATCAGCCGCCCGGGAGCGCGGACGACCATCGAGCCGGCGTCCACCTCGGCTCCATGGGACCTCCAGATATCCAGAGCCCTTGGCGAAGGGAATCTGACGCGANNACGCCCGCCGCTTCGATCACCCTCAGGCTGGCCCGATGGATCTTGTCAACATCCTCCGGGCTGAGAATATTCAAGCTCAGCCGGGGGTCGGAGATGGACTTTATTTTTTCACTCACTCTGCAGCTCCTTTCTCAAGGGATTCGCCGGTCCTCGCCTTCCTTTGCCAATAAAAATAAGCGGGAATCCCCAGGCCCAGCAGAAGAAGGCCGAAGAGGGATTTCTGAGGCTGGGAGATAACCGTGTTGAGGAAGATGAGGAGGTTGATCAGGGCAAAAAGTAGGGGGACGATAGGATATCCCCAAGTCCGATAGGGCCGGGAAAGTTGGGGTCGTTTGCGGCGCAGGACGATGACGGCCAAGCCCGTTGCGCCGAAAAAAATGACCAGAGCAAAAACGACGAATTCATAGAGGTCCTTGTAGGTCCCGGAGAGACAGAGGAGGCAGGACCAGACCGCCTGCCCGATGAGGGCCTTGGACGGGACATGAAAACGGGGATGGATATAGCTCATGCCGCGGAAAAAGAGCCTGTCTTCGGCCATGGCCAGGTAGACTCTCGGGCCGAATAGGATATTCGCGCTCAGGCACCCGAAAATGGATATGGCGATCGCTCCGGAAATGACCGCCGCCGCGGTTGGACCGAAGAGCTGGGTCGAGGCCAGCTCGCCGACCCGGGCGATCCCGCGCATCCTGTCCACGGGCAGGGCGAGGATGTAGACAACGTTGAGCAGGACGTACATGAGGGTGATGCCCAAGGTCCCCAAGATCAGCCCGAGGGGGATGTTCCGCTCCGGCCTCTTGATCTCCTCCGCCGTGCAGTTGACAGCATACCAGCCGTCATAGGTCCAGAGGGCGGCGATCAGGGCCAGCCCGAAAAGAGTGAAGGCCTGAGGGCCGATATCCGGGCCGCCTCGAAAGAGGTCCTGGACGCTCGTGACCCCGGCCCGCTTTCCCACCGTCAGGCCGAGCACGACCAGGGCCAAGACGGAGCCGATCCGGAGGAAGGTGAAAATATCCTGGACAATCGCTCCGCTTTTGACTCCGAGATAGTTCACCCCGGTCAGAAAGACGATCGTGGCGGCCGCCACAAGCTGCCCGGCCGAGAGAGAGTAGGGATGCCCAAAGACGGTTGTTTTAAGGAGCAAGCTCTGGGTGGACAGACCGGGGACAAAATAGCCGAAGAACTCGGCAAAACCGACGGCCAGGGCGGCTATCCCGCCGCCCATGATGAACCAGAAAAAACCCCAGCCGTACAGATACCCGGCGAATGCTCCGTAGGCTTCGCGGATATAGACATATTGGCCGCCGGCCCGAGGATACATCGCTCCCAGCTCGGCGCAGGTCAGGGCTCCCCCGAGCGTGAACAAGCCGCCCACCAGCCAGACCAGCAAGAGCCATCCCGGCGATTGGACGTATTCGAGGATATACCCCGAAGTCATGAAGATACCCGACCCGACCACCGCCCCGATCACGAGGAAAGTGGTGTCCAGGAGGTTGAGCCGCCTCAGAAGCCTCGGCTTTTCCTGGTTTGAGCTGCGCTCGGGAGGCATTGTTGGAGTCGGCATTTTTCTTTTCCCGCCTTATACCAAACCCTGTCTCTCCAGTCAACCGAAGCGCTCTTCCCAGCGGAATTGGTTTACAGGACCTGCTCGAGCGCCTTGGCGAAATGCTCGTTTTCCTCTTCTAGTCCCGTCGATACGCGGATGCAGTTGGGCAGGCCAAAAGCACGGAGAGGCCGCACGATGACGCCTTTGCGCAGGAGCCTTTCATACAACCTGTCCACTGTTTCGTCCGAGTCCAGAATCATCGTCACAAAATTGGCATGCGACTTGAGGTGCCGGAGGCCGAGCCGGTTGAACAGCTCATAATAAAATTGCAGGCCCAACCGATTGAGCCGAAGGGTCTTTTCCAGGAAATCCGAGTCGTTCATGGCCGCGATCCCGCCCGCTTGGGCCAAATGACTCGGCTCGAAGGTGAGCTTGACTTTCATCAGGTTGCCGATCAGGGGTTCTGCGGCGAAGCCGTAACCGATGCGGACCCCCGCCAACCCGTAGGCCTTGGAGAATGTCCGCAAGGTGATGACGTTGTCCAGCCGGTACTGCATGGAGTCGGGGAAAACCGGGTCATGGTGGGCAAACTCGAAGTAGGCTTCATCCAGGATGACCAGAACGCGCTCGGGGACGCGTTTCATGAAATCCCGGAATTCACTCACCGTAAAAATCGTGCCCGTCGGGTTGTTGGGGTTGGCCAGGTAGATGACCTTGGTCTTATCATGGATGTGATCGGCGATCGCGCCCAGGTCAAGACGGTAGTCCTTCAGGGGAACTTCGCAGATTTTTATCCCCCGCGACTGGGCCTGAATCCGGAAGCTGATGAAGGTATTGGCCGATGTCAGCGCCTCCTCGTCATCCAGAAGAAACGTGCCCATGATGACGGCGATAATTCCCTCCGAACCGTGCGCGGCGAAGACGTTATCGGTTTTGACATCATAGCGTTCGGCCAGGGCCTGCCGCAGGTCATAGAAGTCGGGGCTCGGATAGCGGTTGACGCCGGGCAGAGCTTCCTGCATGGCGCGAAGAGCTTTGGGTGACGCACCCAGGGGGTTTTCATTGGAGGCCAGTTTGACGATCTTTTTCAAACCCAGCTCGCGCTGCAGTTCCTCGATCGATTTCCCCGCTTTATAAGGCTCCAGCGACTGAATATGCCGGGGAACCAATGGCCGGGCTGAAGCTTCAACCTTGCGACTGCTGTTCATTCTCTGACTCTCCTGCCTGTCCGAAAAGTATAATCCTTGGCCGGCGGAGGACGCGCCTCCGACGCGTCTCTCCTCCGGGCCGTGGACGAGAATCCATCTGGCCGGGAGCCAGAATCCTAGCTCCTGCCGAACCTGAAAGTCAAGCGGCAAGAGTGGTTTTTGACATCGGTTTTTGGGTTGATGTAAGCTGGGGAACCGGTATTCGGAAGACGGCAATAGGCCCTCTCGGCAGGAGAAGAAAATGAGAACTCCCGGTAGATCAAACCGACTGGCGCGAGTCTTCGCCCTGGTCATCCTGTTTGGGAACGCTTTCACCTTCCTCTTTGCCGCGCAAGAGAAGTCCTCTGCAGTCGAGGTCGAAAAAAACGTCGCGGCGGTGATGCGCGACGGCGTCCGGCTCTATGCCGACATCTATCGCCCGTCGACGATAGAAAGGGTCCCCGTCATCCTCGTCCGCACCCCTTATGACAAAGACCGGTACGCCGAGTACAGCTCTTTTCCTCGTTCCGCAGCGGAGAGCGGATACGCCGTCATCGTCCAGGACGTCCGGGGCCGCTTTTCTTCGGAAGGCGTTTTTTCACCTTACCTCCAGGAGCTTACCGACGGCTATGATTCCGTCGAATGGGCGGCCGCGCTCCCCTTCTCCAACGGCAAGGTGGGGATGCAGGGATGCTCCTACCTGGGAGCTGTGCAGTGGCAGGCGGCGGTCATGAACCCGCCCCACCTCGTGGCCATTTTTCCCCAGTGCACCTTTGCCAACGGCCGGCATTTCTTCTTTTTCTCCGGGGCTTTCGACCTGAGCTGGATTTCCTGGCTCAACGGCCGCCTCCCGGACATCAAGCGTCGCCGCGGGACGGGAACCGAGGACAGCATTGAGGAAAAGGCCGAGCGGCAATGGTCGGTTCACAAATGGGAATGGCTCAACTTCCGGCCGCTCAAGGAGTTCCCCTTGTTCAAAGGTCTTTGTCCCTATTACTATGAATGGCTCGACCATCCCGACGACGGTCCTTTCTGGGATTTTGCCAATGTTGAGAAAAAACACGTCGAGGTCTCTTGTCCCGCGTACAACCTTACCGGCTGGTTCGATGACGGGTACGGCCAACCCGGAGCGATCCGGAATTTCTTGGGCATGCGCCGCAACGGCCGGACACCCCAGGCCCGGCAGGGGCAAAAACTCATCATCGGCCCCTGGACCCACTGTGATCCAACGTCTCAGGCTGGCAAGATGGACTTCGGTGCAGAAGCCGCCGTCGACGTCCCGGCCCTCGTCGTCCGCTGGTTTGACCACTGGCTTAAGGGGATCGACAACGGGATCATGCGGGAACCTCCGATCCGTGTGTTTATCATGGGCGACAATACCTGGCGCTCTGAATCGGAATGGCCTCCGGCCCGGGCGAAGCCGGCCTCTCTCTACTTCTCCAGCCGGGGAGCCGCCAACTCTCTCTATGGAGACGGAACCTTGAGCCGGATCAAGCCAAAGGGGACGAAGCCGGATCGCTACATCTACGACCCGGCCAATCCCGTTACGGACCATTTCTTTGAGACCCCGGGGCCCCGGGACCTCCGTCCCTTCGAAGTGCGAAACGATGTCTTGGTTTTTACATCAGAGCCGCTGTTGCAGGACATGGAAGTGACGGGCGACATCCAGGCGGAGGTCTGGGCCTCCTCCACGGCCAAGGATACGGACTTCATCGTCA
Organism: Candidatus Aminicenantota bacterium; assembly: GCA_003524335.1. Taxonomy (GTDB): domain Bacteria; phylum Acidobacteriota; class Aminicenantia; order Aminicenantales; family UBA8522; genus UBA8522. The sequence continues at coordinate 26,995 of DQHV01000312.1, forward strand.
AGGTGACCGATGTCCATCCTTCGGGCGAATCCCAGAACATCACCCCGCCCCTTTCGGGAGTGATCCGGGCCCGCTACCGGGATTCAGAGTCTAGACCGGCGCTCCTCGACCCCGGCACGGTCTATCGATTCGTGATCGACTCCATGTCCACGAGCCATGTCTTCAGGAAGGGACACAGAGTCCGGGTCTGGATCACCTCGAGCTTTTTTCCCCACGTCGACCGGAACCCGAACACCGGTCATACCTTCGGCGAAGACTCCGAAATGGTCCGGGCGACACAGACAATCTACCACGACGCCCGACGTCCCTCCCGGATCATCCTGCCCGTCGTCGCCAGATAGCGTGAACTCCGTGTCCGGGCCCGGGAGACCGTGTCCGGGACTCCTGACTACGGCAGCGCAGGCAACGAGGCTATGCCATTATCCTTAGCGTAGGCGGTCAGGATCCGGGTTAGCTCGTTTCGGACATCCTTCTCCACGAGAGCGGGTGGGTTGGACCGAAGGATCTTTTCTACGTGTTCGGAAGCCCTCTCCGCGATCGGCTTTCTTCCCAGAGCCACCCAGGCATCATAGGTATCCCTGTCCGCGATCAGCGGATAAGAGTGTTCCATCCGGTACCACTTCTTGGTGTGGGGCATGGAGAGGAATTGAGTCTCGGGAGTGAAGCCTTCGAACTTGTCCGTGGCGATCGGGTCCTCGCGCTGGGCGATCCCGGCGATCAGCCGGTAGGCCATGCCGCAGATCTCGTCGTCTATGACCAGCTTCTCCAGGCTCTGGCAGCTCTCGAAGTCGAGCATACCGGGACCGGAGATGACGTTGACTCCGGCCAGGGCTCCGAGCACGGCACCAAGCCCGGTCTCAAGTCCGGCCTGAGCGTCATTTGTCTTGGCATCGCTCAAGCCCATATAGGCATGGGTCGGGAGGTTCAAATATTTTCCGATCTGGGCATAGCCCGCATCGATCATCATTGTCTCGATGGCCCCCATAGGGGTTGTCCCCCGCCTCATGTCGAAACTCGAGGGCGAGCCCCCGAAAATCACCGGCGCGCCCTTCTTGGCAAGCTGGACGATGGCGACCCCGCAGAGGTTTTCAGCGACATGCTGGACCAGGGTCCCCGAGATGGTTACCAGGGACGTGGCGCCGGTCATACCCATAGAAATCAGCTCGGAGGGTAGGCCCGCGCGGGCGGCATCAATGAGGCTCTGGGTGGTGAGGTTGCTCCACTTGAGCGGCGGTGACGGACAAGCATCAAAGATGGCCAGGGGCTTTGCGGCCAGCTCCTTATTGCCGCCCCGGACAGCCGCCAGGAGATCTTTCATCGGCCGAAAGGACTCCACCCTGAAGGTGCCCGTCACGACAGGCTTCCGAGAATAGATGAGGCCGATGTAGAGCCTGTAGATGTCGGCGATCGGATGGGGGACATCGGAGCTGATCAAGCCCGTGCTCTGAAAATGGATATTGTCCAGGCATTCGGTCAGCCTGCTGAAATCCACCAGGTCTTTGGTCTCCGGCTTTCTCTCTTCTCCCGTCTTGTGGTCAAGGATCGTGACGGCCGCTGAACCCGGGTCGAAATGGACCTCGTCGCCGCCGACTGTGTAATCTCTCTCCCCCGTCCGGTCGTAGAGCTTGATGACGGCCGGGGCTGTGGCCAGGCATTTTTCGACCAGGCGACGCTTCAGGTGGACGCGGTGTGTCTTCTTATCCACTTTCATTCCCGCCTGGCTGAAAAGTTTCAAGGCCTCTTTGTTCTCGACGAAGATCCCCTGCTTGTCCAGGATCTCGTAGGCCTCATCGATGATTTTCTCGATGAGCCGGCGGCTCAATAATTCCAGTTTCGGTCTGATTGTCTTGATCATCTGTTTTCCTTCACTTTGGCTTGACGTCTGGATTCGCCGGCGGCGTCAGGCTCCCATCAGCCGCTTGACCATCTTAACCGCGAGCATGGCGTTTTCGGCATAGCCGTCGGCCCCGATCTCGTCGGCCCATTTCTGATTAGCGGGAGCTCCGCCCACAAGGACCTTGAATTTTCCGCACAGGTTCTTCTGCTTGAGCAGCTCGATGGCCTTCTTCTGCCCCAACATGGTCGTGGTCAGGAGGGCCGAAAGACAGATAAAGTCGGCCTTGGTCTCCTCGGCCTTCTCGATGAACTTCTCCAGCTTCACATCGGCGCCGAGGTCGACGACATCGAACCCGTTGGCCGAGAGCATCGAGGCGACGAGGTTCTTGCCGATATCGTGGATGTCTCCTTCGACGGTGCCGATCACGAGCTTTCCCCTGGATCGTGTCTGGATTTTCGCCTTATCCAGCTCGGGCTGGAGGACCGCCATGGCCGCCTTCATGCATTCGGCGCTGGTGATGAGTTCGGGCAGGAAGTAATCGCCTTTCTCCCACAGGTCGCCGACCTTCTGAATCCCCGGAACGTAGCCTTTTTCGATGACTTCGGTTAGGTCGAGCTTGGCCTTGACCGCCTCCCGGGCAAGGTCTTCGGCCTCGGATTTGCGGCCTTCGATGATCGCCTTCTCAATCCTGGCAAATAATTCCTCTTTCTTCATTGCGACTCCTTTCCCGGATTTATAATCCTCCATGATATCCAACACAAAGAATAAATCAACCCTCTTTTTTGACGATGACGGCCATGCGGCGGATGTAGTCGGGGTTTGTCCCGCAGCAGCCGCCGACAACGTTCGCCCCGTTTTCGATGATCTTGGGGATGTGCTGGAGATAGTTCTCCAACCCCTGCGAGTAGGACACTTCCCCTCCGCTCGAAAGGGAGGGCTTCCCGGCATTGGCCTGCGCGATCAGAGGAAGGCCGGTCTTTTCCCTCATCACCTTGACCAGGTCCGCCATGTCCGAGCTGTCCAGGGTGCAGTTGGCGCCCACCGCGGGCACTCCTTCTTTTTCCAGCTCTTCGAGGCATTGGGCGGCGCTGTTTCCCATGAGGGTGAAGAACCCTCTCGGAACCCGGTTATAGGTCATTGTCACAAAGACCGGGACGGCCGTGACCTTCCGGGCTGCCCGGAGAGCGCAGAGCGCTTCTCTCAGGTCGTACTGAGTTTCAATCAGCAGGAAATCGGCCTTCCCGTCGGCCAGTCCTCTGGCCTGCTCGGCATAGGCCTCCTCGAACTCCGGCTCCGTGTACTCGCCCTGCGGCTTGAGAAACTTCCCGGTGGGTCCGATGCTTCCGCCGACAAACCCGCCCCTGGGTTTGACCTCGTTGGCGATCGTGGCCGCCGCCTTGTTCAGCTCATAGCACTTCTTGTCCTGGCCGTGGGAGGCCAGTTTGATCACGCTCCCCCCGAAGCTGTTGGTCAGGACGGCGTCCGAGCCGGCAGCAAAATAATTCTTGTGGNNCCCCGCTGGATGAGCTCGGTCCCGAACCCGCCGTCGAGGAGCACCCTCCGTTTCCGGATCAACTCCAGGATCGTCATGCTCATTCTTCTCCTCCTTTGAGATATCTCAGCCGTCAAGCCTTTGGCCGGGCTTGAGGAACTTTTTCACCGTTGGGAAGAGCCCGATGTCCGTGTGAGGTAAAAAGAGAGAGCCCGTATACTCGTTCATGTAGCCCGGCTCCGCGTTCAATTCGATGTAGGTCATCTTCCCCGCGATGGCATTGACCAACTCCCGGTTCTTTTCCGAGAGCAGGACGAGATAGGCCCCGCTGAGGGAAGTGTTCCCCAGATAGTGGAATTTCCCCCGCTCCAGGTCGGGCAAGAGGCCGATGCGGATGGCGTTTTCCACGTTGAGATGCTGCCCGAAGCCTCCGGCGATGTAAACGGCGTCCAGCCGGTCAAAGGTCAGGCCGATGTTCTTGAGAAGGAGGGCGCAGGCGGAAAATATCGCGCCCTTGGTCCGGATCAGGTTGGTGATATCTTTTTCAGTGAGGATGAGGTCCCGGCCCCAATAAGAACGGGAGCCCTCTTCGACCAGGAAACCCGTCCCCTCCCCGTTCCGGACGAGCCTCTTCCCCGCCGTTTCCTGGTCCAGCTTTCCGCTGCGGTCGAGATAGCCGTGGACAAAAAGCCCGGCCAGAAGGTCGACGAGCCCCGAGCCGCACAGTCCCTTAGGCTTNNCCGCCGCCCTCGAAGGCCGGGCCGGCTGAGCAAGCGCAGGTGGCCAGCCAGTCTTTGTTGCCGATGACCAGCTCGCCATTTGTGCCGGCGTCGATGAACAGAGACATTTTTTCCGCGTCCCGGAGAATAGGAGTCGAGAGAAGCCCGGCGGTGATGTCTCCGCCGACATAGCTGCCGACGGCCGGAGCGCAGTGGACCCTGGCTTCGGGGTTGACGTTCAGGCCGAGGTCGACCGCCTTAACCACAGGAACCAGGTTCATGGTCGGGATGTAGGGCTCTTCCCGGATAAAGCGGGGGTCCAGGCCGAGAAGAAGATGGGTCATTGTCGTGTTACCCGCCAGGGAAACGTAGTAGATGTCGCCGGTCGATATCCCGGCCTCCCGGCACGATTTCTCAGTCAGAGCATTCACGGTCTGGACGGCGAGGGTCTGCAGCTCCTGAAGACGGCCCGGCCTTCTGGCGTAGTCGATCCTCGAGATCACGTCCTCGCCGCAGCGCAGCTGCTGATTAAACCCCGTGGTGGTGCTCAAAACCCGGCCGTCCTCGAGGTCGGCGATCTCGCAGACAACCGTGGTGGTACCGATGTCACAGGCCAGGCCGCAGAGGTTCTTAGGAGGCAGGCTGGGCTGGAGATCCACAAGGGTCCAGCCAGGGCCGGTCTTGACTAAGACGGCCGTAACGTTTCCCGCCTGATCTCTCACCGAAGCGGCCAGCTTTTTCAGGACGCGATGTTCGGTCTGGAGGCAGCGGATCCCCTTCACTTTCTGGATCTGCCGCTGCAGCCGGCGGAGATCGCTCGAGTTGTCGGAGAGAGTCGCCGCGGGGACAGTTACCTGGATCTTCCGGACGACCGGAGCGACTTCGAAAACCCCGGAGATCTGGTCGCGGTGCTCCTCGAAGAATCGGGAGCCGGCCACCGCCCGGATCGACTGCTCTTCAAACCTCGGCAATTCGACGGTGAGATCTTCCTCAATCTCAGTCTGACAGGCCAAAACGTATCCCAAACGCCGGACCTCCTCGGGAAGGGCCGCCGAGGTCCGGACCCTGGCCTCCCCGTCTTCGACACGGACAAGGCACTCTCCGCAGGTCCCTTTTCCGCCGCAGGCCGACTTGAGCGGCAGGCCGGCCTTTCTGACGGCGTCCAACAGGTTGGTCCCCCGGGCAAAAGAGTGGGTGCTCCGGAACGGCAGGAATTCGATCCGGCAGGTCTTTCTCATAGCTCCATCGCCACCTAAACCAGATTCACGCTTTTCACAAAAGAGGGTATATCCGCGGCTTCCTGGCAGCCGACGATGACCTCCCAGCCGGGCAATTTCTCTTCCAGCTCACCGGAGATCTGAGCCACAAACCCGGGGATGACGATTTTTCGCGTCTTGACCTTCTCCTCGAGCTTGATGTCTTTGATGAACTTGGCGATCTTTTCCGGGACGAATTTTCCGCCGGCCCAGGCTGTCAGCACGGACTGCCCTTCGGTATCGCAGACCACGAGATGGGCCGAGGTCCCCGAGTTCTCGATCTCTCCCGAGACGATGAAGTACGTCAAGGAGAAATTCGTCGTCACGAACACGGGCGAATCCGGAGTCGGATCGCCGATGGCATAGATCCTGGGGTCGACCTGGATCGGCTTTTGGGGGTCTGTGTAGATGTTTTGCCGCAGGGTGAAGAGGGTGTAGAGCAAAGCCTTGTCAAAACGGGGCAGGATGATGATCGAGGCATACTTGCACAGGAGGGCGGCCGAAGCAGCCAGCGACTCGAATCCGTCTGCGTCCGCGATCCGGATGAAAAGAGGAAAACCGAACGGCTTGAAGCTCTTCTTGAGGGCGCTCCGCCTCAGGATGGCGTTATTCTGGATTGCTCCTCCCAGCCCATTCCCCTGGCAGTTCAAGATGAGGTTCGTCAGGCCGGACTGTCTGGCCTTTTCCGTCTGGTCGGCCAGGTCTTGGGGCGAGGACGCAGTGATGACAAGGCTTGCACCGGAGGTCTTGGCCATCTCGATGTCGCGTTCAGTCAATGGCCTGCGCAGGTAAATCGCGGGCCGGTCGTTGCGGAGGAGCTCCAGCCCCTCCTTAAGGGCCTCTTCATCCGGGCAGTCGATGACCAGACCCTTGGTCGAATTCGCTTTAGCCAGGGAAACGGCCCTCAGAAAAGCCGCCTTCTCCGCTGAATCATGGGAGATAAAGAAGAGGTCGGCTTTCAATACCTCGCCTACCCGTTCAGCCCGGTATCCTTCCAGCTCCCGGACGTCGTCAAGGATTTTGTCCTCTCCCTGAGAAGTCCGGATCTCCAGTCCGATTCCCGTGGGGTGGAAAAAAGTCTTCTCATGGCGGAAGAGGACCGTTTCGCCTCCGACCTCCGGCCCGTTTCCCGCACCGATCTTGACGAGCCGGACCGGGGGTTCACTGGCCGCCCCCAGGGCCGCTTTGGCCTCTTCAGAGGCATGGGGACAGCTGGAAAGCTCGGCCTTTTTCTGAGCGATCTTCATGGCAAAGGCCATACAGGTGGGCACACCGCAGTCCCCGCAGTTCGTCTTGGGCAGGAGCTTGAAGATATCAAGTCCGGAGAGCGCCATGGCCCCCCTCCTCATTGGAATGGTATATCTCGGCGATCTGCTTCCGGACGGCCTCCACCGCCCGGGGGTGGTCCATGATGAGCAGGTCCGCGCCGGCGATGAGCAGACTCATGGCCGTGGCGATCTCCCAGTAGGCGCCTCGCCGCTTCTCGTCTCCCCACTGGGGGTAGTCCTTTTCCACGGCCCGGGCCTCTTTGACTTTGGCGCATTCGGCGCCGGGTGTGATCAGCATCGGAAAGGCCAGCATTCGGTCGCCGGCCAGGCCGTCATTCCGGATTCTCTCCATGATGGAATAGGAATACTCCAGCCCATAGCCCAGCGCCCCGGTCAGAGGGTCCATCACCAGCCGGTCGTGAGGGAAGTTCATGTCCCCAAGGAGGATATTCAGCTGTTTGGCGAGATTGACATCGATGGGCGTCTGGGCGACGAGCGTATGATGATAGGCCAGGCAGGCCGCGGCGATCGTCTTGTAGTTATTCGTCTCGACATAATTGATCAGGCAGTTCTCGCCGGCCGTGGCCTCACAGACTTTCTTCATGACCTCGTTATTTTTTTCGAAATGGCTGTGCCCGGTGATGATCAACGGGACCTCCACCGCGGCCAGGACATCCTTGACCACTTCGACGGCCTCCTCGGCGCTCCGGTTGCCCTTTTCGGGGTGAGTCCCCTCGAGGCGGACGCTGACCATCTCGGCCCCGAAATCGGCGACGCACCGCCGGGCCATCTCTCCGGGCTTGTCCAGGACATCCTGGTAGTATTCCCGAAGAGAATCCGGGTACTTGGCGGGGGTTTTATCAAAGACCTCCATGGCCACGACGGGACGGTGGGGATGGCGCCCTTCGAAAAAATGAAACGGCAGGGCCGTGTTCCCGCCGACGGTCACTACCCGTGAGCGCGTCCCTCCCTGGTCCGCCGTCGCGCCGATCGTCACCTCGACGATCTTTCCGGGATTGTTTTCAATGGGAATTTCAAAGGTCATGGGTCGACTCCCTCACGGGTCAAGACTGTCCATCATCCGGTCGACGGCCAGGCGGGCCGGAGAGCTCGCCGCAACCGACCAGATCGGGATCCCCTCCCGGTCCATTTTCAAGAGCGTGTCGTCCTCCGGGATCGTGGCCAGGAGGGAGAACTCTTCTTCGTGGATAGCGGCTTCGACGGTGTTCGAAACCGGTCCGGCGACCCGGTTGAGGATGAGATACCTCTGGCCGACGCGGGTCTCCAGCTCCCGGAGGAGGCGGCTGATTTTTCCTGCTGTGGCAATGCCCCGGGCCGTAGCGTCGGAGACGATCAGGAGATAATCGATGGCCTGGCTCGTCCGCCGGCTCAAGTGCTCCATTCCGGCTTCGTTGTCGATCACCACATAGTCATAATTCCCGGCCAGCGTCCCGAGGATGTCCTGGAGCAGGTTGTTGGCATAGCAGTAGCATCCCGGACCTTCGGGCCGGCCCATGGCGATCAAGTCAAAATGCGGCCCTTCCACCAAGCTCGTTTGAATCTTGTACTCGAGGAACTGCTGCTTGGTCATCCCTCCGGGGAGGTCGGCAATCCGGTTCCTCATCTCTTCCCGGATGGCGCCGACCGTCTCCTTGAGGCGGACACCAAGCAGGTCATTGAGGTTGACGTTGGAGTCGGCGTCCACCGCCAGGATGGACCGGCTCTTCCTCTCGCTCAGCCAGCGGATGATCAGGGCGGCGGTGGTCGATTTTCCCGTCCCCCCTTTTCCGGCGATGGCGATCGTCTTCATAGCCCCGTTTCTCCCTCAAAACAGGGGCGGCATGGACAGCGCCGGATGATTCATCTTGGTGATGTGGGCCAGCACCTCTTCTTCGGTCACGGCCACGGTCTCGTCGGCGATCATCTCAAAGAGGTTTTCGACCCCCTCGCGACGGCCGATCTTGCGCAGATCCGGCTCCAGCTCTTCCTTGAGCTCGCGGTTCATCCAGACGACCCGCTTGGCCCCGCCTTCGGCGCTGATGAACTTACTGCTGGCGACATAGCGCTTGCTGTGGCCGATGAAACCGGGCGTCTGCAGGCCGCCTCCGACGGTCCCGGCCAGGGTCGAAAACTTCATACCGCTCGGCGTCATGCCCGGGAAATTCCGGTAAACCGTCATGATGCCGTTGGTCGACGGGAGGACGCAGGAGATGCATTCGAAGCAGCCGCAGGAGGTCATGGGATTGTCGATGATGCTGTAGGCGCTGAAGACCTGGAGCGTTTTGTGGGAGGCGTTGAAGACGAACTCGTTGATCCCCTGCCACTGTCCTCTGATCGCATCGACAGCCTGGGCCTTCAGGATGGGCTGGTTGGGGCCGGTGGGGTTGATCTGGTGGGCGGCCTTGCCGTCGAGCCAGTTGTAGGCTCCGCAGAGGCCGGAGCGCTCCGGGGTGATGACGCAGACATGATTCGGAGCGAAGGACTGGCAGAGGGTGCAGGAATAGAAGGTCTCCACGGCCTCGTCGGTCAGCCCAGCCAGGCGTTCATCCCGCTGGCGGTAGACCTTCCGGGCAGTCTCGATCAGGTCCATAACTTCTTTCTCCCGGGTGTAGATCTTCACCTGGACCTTGTCGACGATCTTCCCGAATTCCCCATGGATCTTGGCGTGGATGATCGACCCGAAGTGCCGGAACCGGAAACCCTGGTCCTTGGCCTCCTTGCTGACCCGGACCCAGTTGATATCGCGCTGTCCCATGTGAAAAACGCCGTGGGCCATGTTCATGAAATCGTGCAGTCGCCGTTCCAGGATGGGCTCGAAATCGGGCTGCATCTGGCGACCGGCGACTTCGACCCAGAGCGCCAGCGGAAGCTGGCTTCCTTCGGTGACTTCGTCGATTTCCGGACCGACGACCTCGATCTTCCCGTCCTCGACCTCATCCGAGCCTTTCCCGGTCAAGTATTCAAACCCGTGCTTCTCCGTTCCGGCCAGCTCGACATACATGTCTTCCTTGCGGATCCTCTCTCCCTGGAAGGCGGGGCCGAACGGGACGGGAATCGGGACTTTGGTCACCGAGATCTTGAGGCCCCGGACCTCGATGGCCTTGGAGACGATCCGGTCATGAGGGACGGGAGAGACAACATGTTCATAGGTGCAGATTCCCGTCGGCAGGATGTTGTCGATGTCCGTATCGGCGATCGTCGGGAACCCGTAGTTGATGGCCCCGGCCGCCTGGGCATGTTTCTCGTCATCGACCGGGCCGAGAGCCAGGACAAAGGCGAACACCCGGTTCTTGTTGTAACGGAGGACGCGCTGGTAATCGCCGGGCTGAGCCCCGCCGAATGAAAGCGCCACCCGGGTCGAAAACCCGAGGGCGTGGATGGTGGCGGTGACGTCGTCGCCGAAGGGCACAAGCCGCGTTTCCCAGCCCATCTCGATCCCCTCTTCGGCCAGCTGTTGGGCCATGGATTTTCCGTCCGTGGCCGCCGACATGAAGACGTAGAGGTTTTTTTCCTGGAGCTCGCGGGCGATCCTGACTGCAATCTCGTTCGTCGGGCAATAGCCGACGCACGCGGCAAACCCGGGCGCGGTGTTGTCGACGAACTCAATACCCCTCTCGCGCATGATGACGTCGTTGGCCGCTCCCAGCCAGAGACGGCCGTCCTTGGGGTGGGTTTCCGGAAGATACGGCAGAGGTGTCCGGGTGTATTTGATGGCCTCGATGATCTCGTCGGCAAAAAGCGTCGCCATGCCGGCGTCAAGAGTGTTTCCGAGATAAGGGAGCCAAAGGTTGTCCGAGGGGACCGGGGGAAGGAGCTCCTTGGCTTCGGCCAGCAGGTCCCGGAGCCCTCCTAGAGTCTCGATCCGGAGCCCCAGAATCCCGTGCGATATGGGAAGATAGTAGCCGGTGTTGGGGAATTCGACCCGGGTGTCCGGCCCCATCTCGGCGATGGCGGCGGCGAGCTCCCGTTCGGCCCGGGCCACCAGCTTGTGGGCGCCCCGGATGGCTCTGGTCGCGATTATTCTGGACATGAGTTTTCCTGATCCTTTTCCCGGCTGCTCTCAGACTTCCAGCTGTCGTCTCATCTCCATGTCGTACAGTACGCGTTCCTTGCCCTTGCTGATGCCCAGCTTTTCCCGTTTCTGGTTGATATGATCGATGATCATGCCGGCCATCTTGGTTTCGTCGGGCTGAGCCGCCCAACGGCCGCCGAAAAGCTCCTCGTACTCATCAAAGATATGGCGGCAAAAGAGCTCGCTTCCAGTGATCGGGAGCCCGATGCCGAAGACGGTGAAGACGCCGGAGGCAACGAAGTACTGCCCGATGGCGATGGCCTTCTCGCTCATCCACTCCGGAGCCGCGCCGGCCACTGGGAGGTCGCTGATGTCCTGACCCAGACCCCCAACTCTGACCATCTCGGTCAAAGCGATCAGGATGCGGCTGTTGTCGACGCACGACCCGGAGTGGAGAACCGGGGGCATGCCGACAGCCCGACAGACCTCGGCCAGCCCTTTGCCGGCGTACTTGACGGCCGATTCCGGAGTCAGGAGGCCGGCCTTGGCGCAGGCGATGGCGGAACAGCCGGTCTGGACGACGAGGATGTCGTTGGCGATGAGCTCTTCGACCAGGCCGACGTGCCCCTTGTCGTGGGTCGTCTTGGGGTTTGAGCAGCCGACTACTCCGGCGACTCCTTTGATCCGGCCGTTGATGATGTTGTCATTGAGGGGCACGTAGGAACCGCGGAAAGAGCCGCCCAGCATGTAGGTGATGGCCTCGTGACTGAAGCCGGCGACCAGGTCCATCTTTTCCCGGGGGATGTCGACCGGACCGCGGTTGGAGTAATTGGCGATGGCCTCCCGGATGATCGTCCTGGCCCCTTGATAGGCGTTCTCCGCCTGGATGTCCACGGACCGGGCCCCCTCGATCTTGGCCTTGGAAGAAGTCGTGATGAGCAGGGTGTGAAAGTTCTTGCAGAGCTGGGGCAGCGAGGGCATGATGCATTGGACATCGACGATCATGGCGTCGACCGCGCCCGTGGCCACGGCCAGCTCCTGCTGCAGGACGTTCCCGGCGATCGGCAGCCCGTGCCGGATAAGGACCTCGTTGGCCGTGCAGCAGATCCCGGCTAGGGTAATCCCCGTCGCTCCTGCCGACCGGGCGAGTTCCAGCAGCTCCTTGTCTCTCGCCGCCAGGGCGAGCATTTCGGAGAGGATGGGCTCGTGTCCGTGCACCACGACATTGACGTCGGTTTTCGAGAGGACGCCGAGGTTGACCTGCCCGCGGATCGGGGACGGCGTCCCGAACATGATGTCCTGGAGTTCGGTCGCGACCATCGAGCCTCCCCAGCCGTCCCCCAGCGCAGCCCGCATCGCCTGGCGCAGGATATGGTCGGGGTCCTGGTCGTCGCCCATGTGGGTGCGNNAAGGAGATCTCGCCCTCCTGCCGGCCGAAATCGGCCAGGGCGCGCTCGGCCACTTCGAGGGCGATCTTCTCGTTGGGTTTGTCCTGGATGGAGATTCCGAAGAGCTGGGCGACTCTCTTGAGCTTCCGGACATCGCGGATCGCATAGCCGGAATCGGGGTTCGTGGCCGCCAGAAGCAGGGTCCTGGCCACCTCCCGTCCATGGTCGGAGTGAGCGGCTGTTCCGGAGGCGATCATCCT
>DQHV01000312.1:39236-39366 GCA_003524335.1 Candidatus Aminicenantota bacterium
GGCTTTTTTCCGGTCGGGTTGATGCGGCAGGGCCCCATATAGCAGACGCGGCAGCAGAGCCCGCGCTCTCCAAATCCACAATGAGGCTTTTGCTCGTCCGCCCGGTCCCAGATCGTCTCCAGGCCCCGGG